>NZ_JBEYFC010000123.1:0-20812 GCF_040634175.1 Streptomyces sp. NPDC007162 | reverse complement strand
TTCGGGCTCACCTCAGCCAGCGGCTGCGACGGACCAGCGGGAGCTTCGCCCATGTCCGGCCGAGGCCGAGGGCGTCGCCCGCGGAGGAGGCGGCCAGGACGATCAGGACGACGGCGTAGATGACGTGGTAGTCGGCGAACGGGTTCGTCGACATGCTCGGCGAGCCGTCCGCGAGGTGCTTGGCGGGCGGCCACTCGGCCAGCCACATCAGCGCCATCATCAAGGTGCCCGCGACGGCCGCGAAGCGCAGCGCCACACCGGTGACCAGCGCGACGCCGATCCCGAGCAGGCCGAGCATGAACAGCCAGTCCGCCCAGGGGTCCCCCGCCCAGGAGTGGAAGGCGGACCGCATCGGGCCGGCGGCGACGGAGCTGAGGAAGCCCTTGGTCGGGGAGCCGCCGTCGATCCAGCCCTTGCCGGAGGCGGTGGCGTAGCCGAGGCCGAACGTCTTGTCGAGGAACGCCCACAGGAAGACGAAGCCGGTGAGCAGCCGCAGGGAGGCGAGCGTGCAGGCCGGCGCGGTGTGGGTGTCGGTCTGCGCAGCCGCGACGGGCTCGGACGCGGAGGCGTTCCGGTTCCCGCGCGAGGACGGGCGGAAGGACGGCAGGTGGAAGCCGGAACTCTGGCGAGGGTGCTCGTGCACGGCCATGACGGTGGTCCCTTCGGGGAGGAGCGGGCTGTGCGTTCGGTCTCTGACGCCTCTCACTCTGGTCGCGCGGCACCCCGGCCGCCGGATGCCGAAGGTCGCTACCGGCGGGACTGAACGTCCCTATCTGCCAAGGCCGTTGGGGGTGCGGACCCGATGGGCCGGACGGAACGGGATCCGAAAACCGGAGTGGCCATCGCGTACCTCATCGATCAGGGTCTGCTTCCCTGGTGGGACGGCGGCCGTTTCGTGCGCGGCCTGTGGCAGATCACCCGCACCGACGGGCCGCACCCGGGCAGCTCCGACGCCGGGGAGGCACGGTTCCGTCTGCAGGCGCTGACGGCAGTGGTCCGCTATCTGATCGACCGGTTCCGGCCGGTTCAGTAAGCCCGCAGGTCATGCATGCGGAACTGCTGCCGCACCCGCTCGACCAAGTCCGGCGCGGGGCTCGGTGTGTCGCGCAGCGGGAACGGGACGCCGAGGGTCTCGTACTTCGCGGCGCCGAGTCTGTGGAACGGCAGGACGTCCACGCGGTCGACCGAGTCGAGGCCGGCGACGAAGGAGGCCAGGCCGTCGACGGGCTTCGGGTCGTCGGTCCAGCCGGGGACCAGGACGTACCGGATCCACATCGGTACGCCGAGCCGGTCGAGGCGGGTGGCGAAGTTCAGGGTGGGGGCGAGTTCGCCGCCTGTGAGACGCCGGTAGGTGCTGACGTCGAAGGACTTGATGTCCAGGAGGACCAGGTCCGTGTGGGAGAGGAGTTCGTCGGAGGCACGGGCGCCGAGGAAACCGGAGGTGTCGAGGGCGGTGTGCAGCCCGGCCTCCTTGCAGCGGCGCAGGATCTCGCCGGTGAAAGCGGCCTGGAGCAGTGGCTCACCGCCGGTGATGGTCACTCCACCGCCGGCCGCAGTGATGAAGCCGTGGTACTTCTCGATCTCCGCCATCACCTCGTCGACGGTCGTCTCCTTGCCGTCGCGCATGTGCCAGGTGTCGGGGTTGGCGCAGTACAGGCAGCGCAGGGGGCAGCCGGAGACGAAGAGGACGAACCGGGTCCCGGGACCGTCCACGCCGGTGGACAGGTCCCAGGAGTGGATCCGGCCGATCGCCGTCGTCGTGCTCACAGCGATCCGTGGAAAGTGCGGCTGATCACGTCGAGCTGTTGCTCGCGGGTCAGGCGGACGAAGTTGACGGCGTAGCCGGACACGCGGATGGTCAGGTCCGGGTACTTCTCCGGGTGCTCCATCGCATCCTCCAGCGTGGTGCGGTCAAGGACGTTGACGTTCATGTGGAAACCGCCGGCCGCCATGTAGGCGTCGAGGATGCCCACCAGGTGGCCCGCGCGTTCGGCCGGGTTGTGGCCCAGGCCCTCGGGCGTGATGGTCGTGGTCAGGGAGATGCCGTCGCGGGCCTGCTCGTACGGCAGCTTGGCCACCGAGAGCGCGGAGGCGGCCACCCCGTGGCGGTCGCGGCCGTTCATCGGGTTGGCGCCGGGGGCGAAGGGCTGTCCGGCGCGGCGGCCGTCGGGGGTGTTGCCGGTGTGCTGGCCGTAGACGACGTTGGAGGTGATGGTGAGGACCGACTGGGTGTGCTCGGCGCCCCGGTAGGTGGGGTACTGGCGGACCTTCGCCATGAAGGACTCCACCAGCGCGACGGCGATGCTGTCGGCGCGGTCGTCGTTGTTGCCGTAGGCCGGGAAGTCGCCTTCGGTGCGGAAGTCGACGGCGAGTCCGGTGGCGTCCCGGAACACCTTCACCCGGGCGTACCGGACGGCGGACAGACTGTCGGCGGCGACCGACAGCCCGGCGATGCCGCACGCCATGAAGCGGTGCACGGGATAGTCGTGCAGGGCCATCTCGACGCGTTCGTAGGCGTACTTGTCGTGCATGTAGTGGATGACGTTGAGCGCGCTGACGTACGTCCGGGCCAACCAGTCCAGGACGTGGTCGTAAGCCGCCGACAGTTCGTCGTGGTCGAGGTACTCCCCGGTCAGCGGGGGCGCGGCGGGCGCGACCTGTTCGCCGGTCATCTCGTCGCGGCCGCCGTTGACCGCGTACAGCAGCGCCTTGGCGAGGTTGACCCGGGCGCCGAAGAACTGCATCTGCCGGCCGACCTGCATCGCCGACACGCAGCAGGCGATCGCGGTGTCGTCGCCGGTACGCGGACGCATCAGCTCGTCGGACTCGTACTGGACGGCGCTGGTGTCGATCGAGACCCGGGCGCAGAACTCCTTGAAACCGGCCGGCAGCCGGGACGACCACAGAACGGTCAGGTTGGGTTCCGGGGCGGGGCCGAGGTTGTACAGGGTCTGCAGGAACCTGAAGGAGGTGCGGGTGACCAGGGTCCGGCCGTCCTCGCCCATGCCCCCGATGGACTCCGTCACCCAGGTCGGGTCGCCGGAGAACAGGGCGTCGTACTCGGGGGTGCGCAGGAACCGGACGATCCGCAGCTTGATCACGAAGTCGTCGATCAGCTCCTGCGCACGGGTCTCGTCGATGACACCGTCGGCCAGGTCCCGCTGGAGGTAGATGTCGAGGAAGGTGGAGGTGCGGCCGAGCGACATCGCGGCGCCGTTCTGCTCCTTCACGGCGGCCAGGTAGCCGAGGTAGAGCCACTGCACGGCCTCGTGCGCGGTGGCGGCGGGCCGGGAGACGTCGCACCCGTACGTCGCCGCCATCCGCGTCAGCTCGCCCAACGCCCGCATCTGCTCGGCGAGTTCCTCCCGGTCACGGATGACCTCGGTGCCGGACGCGCAGGCGTCGAGCTTGGCCCGCTCGGCCTTCTTGGCCTCGATCAGCCGGTCCGTGCCGTAGAGCGCCACGCGCCGGTAGTCACCGATGATCCGGCCCCGGCCGTAGGCGTCGGGCAGTCCGGTGATGACGCCGGCCTTGCGGGCGGCGCGCATCTCGGGGGTGTAGGCGTCGAAGACCCCGTCGTTGTGGGTCTTGCGGTACGAACCGAAGACGCGGGTCACGAACGGGTCGGGCTCGTAGCCGTACGCCCGCAGCCCGTTCTCCACCATCCGCAGCCCGCCGTTGGGCATGATCGCCCGCTTGAGCGGGGAGTCCGTCTGGAGGCCGACGACCAGCTCGCGGTCCCGGTCGATGTATCCGGGGGCGTGCGAGGTGATCGTGGACGGGGTGGCGGTGTCGACGTCGAGGATGCCCCGGCGCCGCTCCTCGGGGAACAGCGAGCTGACCTTCTCCCAGACGGCGCGGGTACGGTCGGTGGGGCCGGTCAGGAAGGACGCGTCGCCCTCGTACGGGGTGTAGTTGGCCTGGATGAAGCCGCGCACGTCGATGCGCTCGCGCCAACCGGTTCCCCCGAAGTCTCGCCAGGCACCTGCGGTCCGGTTCTCTGCTGTCACGGTGACGGTCATCGCCGGTTCCCTCTCCTGCTCGTCGCTTGTACTGCTGATCCTGTTGAGTGGTGGCGGCCGTCCTCAGGCGGAGGTCAGATCCGGGCGGACCAGGGTGCCCGAGCGGCCGTGGACGATCTCGTACGCCGCGTCCAGTGCCCCGATCGCCGCCAGTGCGCCCGTGTGCTCGACGAACCGGGACGCGGCCTCGGCCTTCGGTCCCATGGAGCCGTCCGGGAAGCCGGCGCGGCGCAGCTCGGCGGGGGTGGCGTCGAGGAGCGGGCGCTGGTCCGGGGTGCCGTAGCCCTCGTAGACGTAGGGCACGTCGGTGAGGACGAGCAGGAAGTCGGCCTTGAGGTCCTCGGCCAGGAGGGCCGCGGTGAGGTCCTTGTCGATGACGGCCTCCACTCCGGTGAGCGCGCCTGTGTCCCGGTCGGCGGTGACGGGGACGCCTCCGCCGCCGGCGCAGATCACGAGGGCGCCGCCGCCGAGGAGGTCGTGGATGGTGTCGGTCTCCACAATCCGTTCCGGCGCCGGTGAGGGCACCACACGTCGCCAGCCTCCGGTGTCCTGGGCGATGTGCCAGCCCCGCTCGCGGGCGAGTGCCTGGGCCACGTCGCGGGGATGGACCTGGCCGACGAACTTGGTGGGCCGGTCGAACGCCGGGTCGTCCGCCCGGACGAGGGTGTGGGTGACGAGGTTGGCGATCCTTCGGCCGGGCAGGGCGTTGTGCAGGGCGCGGGCCAGCAGGGAGCCGATCATGCCTTGGGTCTGGGCGCCGAGCAGGTGCAGCGGGTACGGGGCGCTCAGGGCCGGGTCGGCCGCGCTCTCCATGGCGAGCAGGCCGATCTGGGGGCCGTTGCCGTGGGTGATGACCAGCTCGTGGTCGTGGGCGAGGGCGGCCAGGGCGGTGCCGACCCGGTCGATGTTGGCCTGCTGGACGGCGGCGTCGGGGCGCTCGCCTCGGTGGAGCAGGGCGTTGCCGCCGAGGGCGACGACGATGCGCATGGTTCAGTCCTCCAGGGTGGCGACGAGCACGGCCTTGATGGTGTGCAGCCGGTTCTCGGCCTGGTCGAAGACGATCGACGCCGGGGAGGTGAAGACCTCGTCGGTGACCTCCAGGCCGTCCAAGCCGTAGGTGTCGAAGAGGTCCCGGCCCAGGCGGGTACGGCGGTCGTGCAGTGCGGGGAGGCAGTGCATGAACTTGACGTCCGGGTTGCCGGTGGCGGCCAGCGTCTTGTCGTTGACCTGGTACGGGAGCAGCAGTTCGATCCGCGTGTGCCAGGAGTCGGCCGGCTCGCCCATGGAGACCCAGACGTCGGTGTGCAGGAAGTCCGCGTCGCGTACGGCGCTCTCGACGTCCTCGGTGAGCAGGATCCGGGCGCCGCTGCGCTCGCCCTCCTCGCGGCAGCGTGCGACCAGGGCGGGGTCGGGCCACAGCTCCTTCGGTGCGGCGATGCGGACGTCCATGCCGAGCAGGGCGCCCATGGAGAGCAGCGAATTGCCCGTGTTGTTGCGGGCGTCGCCGAGGTAGCAGTAGGCGATGTCCGGGAGCGGCTTCGTGCTGTGCTCGTGCATGGTCAGGACGTCGCACAGGCTCTGGGTGGGGTGGGCGGTGTCGGTGAGGCCGTTGTAGACGGGGACGCCGGAGCGGTCGGCGAGTTCGGTGACGAGCGCCTGGTCCGAGCCGCGGTACTCGATGGCGTCGAACATGCGGCCCAGTACCCGGGCGGTGTCGGCGATGGATTCCTTGCTGCCGATGTGGGTGTCGCCGGGACCGAGGTAGGTGGTGTGGGCGCCCTGGTCGGCGGCGGCGACCTCGAAGGCGCAGCGGGTACGGGTGGAGGTCTTCTCGAAGACCAGCGCGAGGTTGCGTCCGGTCAGCCGGGGCCGCTCGGCGCCGGCGCGCTTGGCTGTCTTCAGTTCGCCGGCGAGGTCGAGGAGGTGGTGGATCTCGCGGGCGGTGAAGTCGAGTTCGCTCAGGTAGGAGCGGCCTCGCAGGTCGACGGTCACGGTGTCTGGTTCCCCTCGCTCGGTCAGTTGGCCGGGTCGCGCTGGATCGGGCAGCTCATGCAGCGCGGTCCGCCACGCCCGCGGCCGAGTTCGGCACCGGCGATGGTGACGATCTCGATGCCCTGCTTGCGCAGGTAGGTGTTGGTGGTGACGTTGCGCTCGTAGCCGACGACCACTCCGGGAGCGACGGCCAGGAAGTTGCTGCCGTCGTCCCACTGCTCGCGCTCGGCGCCCCGGATGTCCTGCGGGGCGGAGAGCATGCGGACCTTGTCCACGTCGAGGGCCTCGGCGAGGGCGGTGGCCAGGTCGGAGTTCGCGGTGACCTCGAAGCCGGTGTCGCGTTCGGTGCTGGGGATGAGCGTCCACGAGCGCAGGGAGTCCGCCAGGCCCGGGTAGACGGCGAAGGCGTCGCGGTCGACCATGGTCAGGACCGTGTCCAGGTGCATGTAGGCGCGGGCGGACGGAAGCCGGACGGCGATCAGCCGGACCGCCGTGCCGTCGGCGAACAGCCGGGCCGCCAGGTTCTCCACCGCCTGCGGGGTGGTGCGCTCCCCCATACCCACCATCACGGCCCCGCCGCCGAGAACGTGCACGTCACCGCCCTCCAGGGTGCCGGCCACGCCCTCCAGCGGCGGGGTGCCGGCGAACAGCGGGTGGAAGCGGTAGATCGCCTCGGCGTGCAGACTCTCGCGGCGCCGGGCCGGCTTGGCCATAGGGTTGACCGACAGGCGGTCGTAGATCCAGCAGGAGTTGTCCCGTGGGAAGAGGTGGTTGGGCAGCGGGGTGAGCGCGAAGTCGTCCGCGTCCAGCGCGTTCCAGACCAGGCTGTGCGGGGTGGCCAGCGGCAGGTCGCTCTTGAGGATCCCGCCGATCAGGTAGCCGGCCAGGGTCTCCCCGTCGAGCTCGGCGCACAGCTGCCGTGCCGGGTCGATCAGCGCGGGTCCGACGGTGGCCGGGGTGACGACCCGGTCCAGCAGCCATCCGCGGGCGCCGGGGACGTCGAGGGTCTGGGCGAGCAGGTCGGCGAAGTAGTGGACGCGGGCGCCGTGGTCGCGCAGGACCTGGGCGAAGGCGTCGTGCTCCTCGCGGGCCCGCTTGGCCCACAGGATGTCGTCGAAGAGGAGCGCGTCGACGTTGCGCGGGGTGAGGCGGGAGAGTTCGAGGCCGGGGCGGTGCAGGATCACCTGGCGCAGGGGGCCGACCTCGGAGTCGACGTGGAAGACGGTGCTCATGGCGTTGCTTTCTGTCGGCGGGGTTCTGTCGGCGGAGCGGGAGGTCAGTCGTGCTGCGGGGAGTCGGTTCTCCTCGGGCGGCCGCCGACGCGGTTCGTGCGCAGTGCGCGGGAGCTCCGTGGCACGGACGGAGGCGTCTCCGGAGCACGGCGCTCCCGGGGCAGCGCACCGACGGGTGCGCTCGGCGCGCCGTAGGCGCCCTGGCCCCGCTTGAGCCAGACGTATACGGGCACTCCCAGCAGGAGGACGAACAGGCCGTAGTAGACGGTCTGGTAGCCGCTGCCCTGGATCGACCAGTAGGAGAAGACCAGGGCGAGGACGGCGACGGTGACGTCACGGGCCAGCCGACGCGGGCTGAGCGTCTCCCGGCCCCGCACCAGCAGCCAGTACAGCTGGGCGGCGGCGGAGAACAGGTACGGGATGACGGCGGTCAGCACACTCAGCAGCACGATCTTGGTGAAGACGTCCTCGAAGCGGGTGTAGCTGAACACGGTGATCAGCGAGGCCAGCACGGTCGAGGTGACGATCCCGAAGACGGGCACGCCGTTCTCGCCGCGCAGCCGGGCGAAGGCGGTGGGGAACAGCCCGTCGCGGGCGGCGGCGTACGGCATCTCGGCGCAGAGCATGGTCCAGCCGTTGAGGGCGCCGATGCCGGAGATGATCGCGGTGCCGGCGACGACGTCACCGGCCCAGGTGCCGCCGAAGATGTTGTTCGCCGCGTCGGTGAAGGGCGCGGTCGAGTCGCCGAGCCTGCCGTGCGAGACGGTCCCGAAGACGGCAAGGGTGCCCAGGATGTAGATGACGGCGCAGACGAGGGTGCCGTAGACGGTGGCCCGGGGCACGTTGCGGTCCGGCTCGCGGACCCGGCCGGCGACGACCGAGGCGGCCTCGAGTCCGAGATAGCTGAACAGGGCGATGGCGGCCGCGGCCGAGATCGCACCGAGCGCGGACTGCCCGCTGGCGTTGAAGGTGCCGAAGTTGTCCGGGTCGATGAACAGCAGTCCGACGGTGGCCATGAAGACCAGCGGGACGAACTTCAGCACTGTGGTGATCACCTGGAAGGCGCCGGTGTTGCGTACTCCGGTGAGGTTGATCGCGGCGGGAATCCACAGTCCGACCAGGGCAAGGAGCACCGAAATCCACTTCTGGTGACCGGTGTTCACGAAGACCTCGACGTAGCCGACCCAGGCGACCACGATCGCCGCGTTGCCGGCCCAGGCGGTGATCCAGTATGACCAGGCGTTCAGGAACCCCGCGAACTCACCGAAGGCCTCGCGGGCGTAGACGTACGGCCCGCCGCTCGCCGGCACCCGCTTCGACAGGGCGCCGAAGGTCAGCGCCAGCGCGAGCGCACCGAGGGTCACGACCACGAACGCCACGAGCGAGATGGGACCGTACGGCGCGAGAGCGGAGGGCAGGGCGAAGACTCCGGTGCCCACGATGCTGCCGATGACGAGCGCGGACGCGGCGGGCAGACCGAGCGCCGCCGCAGGCTTCACCGGCTCACCGCTTCTGGGTGTCCTGGGCATGGCTGTGCTCCTTGTGCGGGTTCTTTCGGATGAGTCGAGCCGCGAACGATCCTTCTGTGCAGGGCAGGTAAGGGTCAGCGGCCACAAGTCCCGCCGAGGGCCCGATGGTCCCGATGCGGCCGGGGCCGTCCGGCCCCGGCCGTTGCCCCCCGCCGCGGCAACGCCGTTGAGAAGACGGCTCGTTGCAAAACGGGAGGCACGTCCGGCAGGCGCCAGCAGCCGGGCAGTCAGAGACGCAGCAGGTCCCGGGCGTTGGCCGAGCCGATCCGGTGTCTGACGTCCGGCGGGAGGGTGGTCTGCTCCAGGGCGGCGACCGCGACGCCGGTCTTCTCGTAGGGGTAGTCGACGGCGAAGAGCACCGCGTCCGGGCCGAGCACGTGGACCAGCGCCTCGATCGCGGCCGGGGCGAGGATCCCGCTGGTGGTGGCCAGCACATTGGTGCCGAAGTACTGCGAGGGGCTGCGGCGCAGCGGGGCCGGGACGGCCAGCGTGGCGTAGCGGGAGTCGAACCGGGAGAGCTGGAAGGGCAGGAACTCCCCCGCGTGGCCGAGGATCATCCGGGCCCGCGGGTGGCGGTCGAAGACCCCGGAGAGCACGATCCGCATGGCGTGCCCGCCCGTCGTGGCCTGCCAGCTCCAGAGCGCGCCGTTCATCTCCGGGTGGCCGGACAGCACGTGCCAGGAGTCGGCGGGCGGCATGCCCGGGTGCAGGTAGAGGGGCACGTCCAGTTCGACGAGGGTGGCCCAGACGGCGTCGAAGGCGGGGTCGTCGAGGTACTTGCCCTGGACGTGGTCGTTGACGAGGGCGCCCTTGAAGCCGAGTTCCCCGACCGCGCGCCGGAGTTCGGCGACCGCGGCGGCCGGGTCCTGGAGCGGGAGCGCGGCGAAGGCGGCGAACCGGTCGGGGTGCGTCGTGACGATCGCGGCCAGGGAGTCGTTGACGTAGCCGGCGTTCGCCACGGCGCGTTGCGGGTCCGGGTCGGCCTCGATGCCGGGGACGGTCAGGGACAGTACCTGCATGGCGATGCCGTTGGCGTCCATGTCGGGCAGGCGCAGGGCGGTGATGTCGGGCAGTCGCCGGGCCACGTCGGCGACGAAGGCGGGGTCCATCTCGTCCGGGATCGGGAACGGGGGTCGCCGGTCGGCGAGGCCCGGGATCGCGACGGCCTCCTCGATGGCGATGTAGCCCGCCATCACGCGCTCGCCATCGGGACGAGGATGCCGGCTCCGGCGGTCGGCTGCTCGGCCTCGTCCAGGATGAGCGCGGCGACGGTGGCGCGGGAGGCGTGCGGCGGCAGGAGCGGCTTGGGGTACTTCGCCAGCGGGACGTTGCGGCGGGCCGCGCTGACCTTGCCGACCCAGAGGTCGGGCGCGTGGAAGACGGTGGCGCCGCCCGCGAGGACGATCGCGTCGGCCGCTCCCTTCTCCGCCAGTTCCTTGCCGACGAACATCTTCATGACGCTCTGGTAGATCACGCCGCCGGAGCCGGTGGAGGACCCCGAGCCCAGCGCTCCCAGCCAGAGCGTGCGGACCGGCAGCCCCGCCAGGAGCCGCGCGCCCGCCAGCAGGGTGCCCGGGCCGTCGCCCTTGCTGATGCCGAGTGCGGAGACGAGCACGTCCACGTCGCCCAGTTCTGGGAACGACTGCGGGCTGGTCACGTCGGCCTGCCGGACCTCGACCCCGCCCCGCGCGGGCTGGGTGTACTGCTGGGGACTGCGGACGAGGGCGACCACCTCGTGGCCCCGGTCGAGCGCCTGTTCCACGACCAGACGGCCGACCCTGCCGGTCGCGCCGAGGACTGCGATGCGCATGACGACTCCATAACTGAACAAGTGTTGGTTACTTGAGTGAACATGTGTTGGTGATGGCTGTCAAGGCGCTCCCCCAGAGCCGACGAGCGGCGCCGGAGCAGACGAGCGGGGCGGGCGGCGCCGAAAGGTAGGGTGATCTTCCGTCGCCGACAGGGAGGAACCGGGAATGGGCGGTGAGGAGGCCCCGCGCCGCCGACGCAACCCCCGCGGGCAGGGGCAGGTGCTCAGGGCCCAGCTGATCGAGGCCGCCGCCCACCTGCTGGCCACCCTCGACCAGCCCGAGACGCTGACCCTGCGGCAGGTCGCCCGCGAGGTCGGGGTCGCGCCCGCCAGCATCTACAGCCACTTCCCCGACCTCGGCTCACTGGTCCAGCACGTGCTACGGCTGCGGTACGCCGAGCTGGCCGGCCTGATGGACGAGGCGGCGGCACCGGCCGCCGACCCCCTCGACGACCTCCTCGGCCGCTGCGCCGCCTACGTGCGCTGGGGGGTCGAGCACCCCGGCGAGTACCGCACGCTCTTCGGCGGCCGGATGCCGGCCGACCTCGCCCTCCTCCAGGACCGCGGCGCGGGCGAGGCGCTGCTGGGCTCCGTCATCTCCTCGCTCACCGCCGTCCGGGAGCGCGCCGGCGAGCAGTCCCCGCCTGCGCGGCAGTGGCAGGACGGGCTGCTGCTGTGGACCGCGCTGCACGGTCTGGTCGTGCTCTACAACGACCACGGCGAGCTGCCCTGGCCGCCGCTGGACGCGCTGATCGCCGATGTGCTCGGCCTGCACACCGGCGAGCCCGCGGCGGAGATCGCGGCGCGCCTCGCGGCGGGGTGATCGCCCGGGACCGGGACCGGACTCAGTACCGGGAGTCCCAGCGGGAGAGCAGGTGGTGGGCGTCCTCCGCGTTCAGGCCCAGAGCGGCTGCCGGCACCAACCGCCAGACCTGGCAGCTCGACGCCGGACTGTTCTTCCGCTCCTGGAGCATCGACCAACAGCTCCGGCACCTGAAGCCAGACACAGGCCAGGACCAACCACTACAGCGATGACTCCGACAACCGGACCTGGACTACCGAGGACACAGCCGCCGCCACGCTCACCCGCAACGTCGCCAACGCGACCGGGTCGCTGACCGCGACCACGGGCAAGGCCAACGGCACCGTCCTGCAGCTCACCGACATCGACGGTGACATCGCACTGCGGTTGCCGCTCGACACGCCGGTCGGAGGGGGCGGCCCTCGCCGGCTGCGGAGTTCGCACCACGCAGCGTCCGCTCCGACAGGAGCCGGGCCTCCTTCTCCGCGTCGTTGATGCCACTGATCAAGGAGTGCCGGTCACCGTGGTTGCGGGGGTTGAAGGTGCGGTCCAGGCTGGTCACGTGGATCAGGTATCCGCCCGCCTCCGCCGCGTCGACCAGGGCCACGCCCCGGCCGGTCTGACGGGCGAGCCCGGACACCTCCCACCGCACGAGCACGGCGCCGGGTTCGCCAGAGGCGCCGGACGTCAGGTCGGCCAGCAGCTTCTCGAGGTCGTCGCGCCCCTTGGTCGCGAACTCGGCGGCCGAGCCGGTGTCCCTGTACGGCTCGCCCCACGTCCACGGACCGTGATCGGCTTCGGTAGCGATGTTGTCGCGGTGCTGGTCAGTGATGCTACGCGCGGTCTTGCCCGTGCCCTTGGACACACTCAGGTACTCGCGTGCCGCCCTTGTCACGATTCCCATGGCCATAGCCCCTCCCCGTCCCTTACGGTCGCGTTATGTCACCTTCACCATCACCCGTAGGTGTGATCATGACCGTGGACGACGATCCGGGGGTCTCCCGTGCCGTCGCCCGGGACCTGCGGCGCCGCTACGGCGCGTCGTACCGGATCGTGCGCGCGGAGTCCGGGCACTCGGCGCTGGAGGCGCTGCGGGAGCTGAAGCTGCGCGGTGACCTGGTGGCGGTGATCCTGGCCGACTACCGGATGCCCCAGATGAACGGCATCGAGTTCCTGGAGCAGGCCCTGGACGTGTACCCGGGCGCGCGGCGGGTGCTGCTGACCGCCTACGCGGACACCAACGCGGCGATCGACGCGATCAACGTGGTGGATCTGGACCACTATCTGCTCAAGCCCTGGGATCCGCCGGAGGAGAAGCTCTACCCCGTCCTCGACGACCTCCTGGACGCCTGGCGGGCCAGTGACTACAAGCCGGTGCCGGCCACCAAGGTCGTCGGGCACCGCTGGTCGGCGCGGTCCTCGGACGTGCGGGAGTTCCTGGCCCGCAACCAGGTGCCGTACCGCTGGTACTCGGTCGAGGAGCCGGAGGGACAGCGGCTGCTGGCCGCCGCCGAGGCCGACGGGCAGCGGCTGCCGCTGGTGATCACACCGGACGGCACGCCCCTGATCGAGCCGGAGGCGCCGGAGCTGGCCGCGAAGGTGGGGCTGGCGACCACGCCCACCGCGGACTTCTACGACCTGGTGGTGATCGGCGGCGGCCCGGCCGGGCTGGGCGCGGCGGTCTACGGGGCGTCGGAGGGGCTGCGGACGGTGCTCGTGGAGCGCGCGGCGACCGGCGGGCAGGCCGGGCAGAGCTCCCGGATCGAGAACTACCTCGGCTTCCCGGACGGGGTGTCGGGCGCCCAGCTCACCGACCGGGCCCGGCGGCAGGCCGCCAAGTTCGGCGCGGAGGTGCTGACCGCCCGCGAGGTCACCGCGCTGGAGGTCAACGGGGCCGCGCGGGTGGTGCGGTTCTCGGACGGGTCGGCGATCGCGGCGCACAGTGTGATCCTGGCGACGGGTGTGCAGTACCGGCAGCTGGACGCGGCGGGCTGCGTCGACCTGACCGGCTGCGGGGTGTTCTACGGCTCCGCTCTCACCGAGGCCACCTCCTGCCAGGGACAGGACGTCTACATCGTCGGCGGCGCCAACTCGGCGGGCCAGGCAGCGATGTACCTGTCCAGGTTCGCCAAGTCGGTGACGCTGCTGGTGCGCGGCGCCGACCTGTCGGCCTCGATGTCGTACTACCTGATCCAGCAGATCGACGAGGCCCCCAACATCTCGGTCCGCAGCCACACGGTGGTGGAGGCCGCGCACGGCGCCGAGCGGCTCGAGCAGCTGACCCTGCGGCAGGTGGACACCGGGGACCGGGAACAGGTCGACGCCCAGTGGATGTTCGTGTTCATCGGGGCGGCACCGCTGACCGACTGGCTCGGTGACACGGTGCTGCGCGACGGACGCGGGTTCATCCTCGCCGGACCGGATCTGACCGTCGACGGGACGCCGCCCGCCGGCTGGGAGCTGGCGCGGCCGCCGTACCACCTGGAGACCAGCATTCCCGGCGTGTTCGTGGCGGGCGACGCGCGCGCCGAGTCCGCCAAGCGTGTCGCGTCCGCCGTCGGAGAGGGAGCCATGGCCGTGATGCTCGTCCACCGGTATCTGGAGCAGTCATGAGCGGGCAGGTGATGCCGTGCAGCCCGAAGGAGATCGGGGCGCTGTTCCTGTTCGAGAAGCTGGAACCGGAACAGCTGGGGCGGCTGTGCGCGGCCGGCCGGGTGGAGCTGTTCCAGCCGGGTCCCGTCTACACCGAGGGCGATCCCGCGACCTGTTTCTACGTGATGCTCGGGGGCACGGTGGTGCTCTCCCGGCGGGTCGCGGGTGACGACGTCGAGGTCACCCGGACCTCGCAGACCGGGGTGTACGCGGGCGCCATGCAGGCGTACCTCGGGGACCGGGTGCGGCAGGTGTACAACAACTCGATGCGGGTGACCGAGCCGACGCGGTTCTTCGTGCTGCCCGCGGACACGTTCTCGGACATCATGCAGGACTGGTTCCCGATGGCCGTCCACCTGCTGGAAGGCCTGTTCTGGGGTTCGAAGAGCACCCAGGCGGCGATCGGACAGCGGGAACGGCTGCTGGCGCTCGGCTCGCTGTCGGCGGGGCTGACGCACGAGCTCAACAACCCGGCCGCGGCGGCCGTGCGGGCCACGTCCACGCTGCGCGAGCGGGTGGCGAAGATGCGGCACAAGCTGGCGGTGATCGCCGAAGGGCCTTTCTCCCGGGAGCAGTTGGCCGGTCTGATCGAGCTCCAGGAACGCACCGCCGAACGGGTCGCCAAGGCTCCGGCGCTCAGTCCGCTGGAAGCCTCGGACCGCGAGGACGCGCTCTCCGACTGGCTCGACGACCACGGCATGGACAACGGCTGGCAGCTCGCGCCGACCTTCGTGCAGGCGGGCCTTGACGTCGACTGGCTGGAGCAGGTGGCCGCCGCCGTCGACGACGAGATCTTTCCCAACGCGGTCGGCTGGCTCAACTACACCATCGAGACCGAGCTCTTGATGAACGAGATCGACGACTCCACGTCCCGTATCTCGCATCTCGTCGACGCGGCCAAGCAGTACAGCCAGCTGGACCGGGCGCCGTTCCGCGAGGTGGACGTGCACGAGCTCCTCGACAGCACCCTGCTGATGCTGTCCGGGAAGATCGGGCAGGGCATCCGGGTGGTCAAGGAGTACGACCGTACGCTCCCGTCCGTCCCTGCCTACCCGGCCGAACTCAACCAGGTGTGGACCAACCTCATCGACAACGCGGTCTGCGCGATGCAGGACGGCGACGGCGACGGGCACGGCACGCTGACCGTGCGGACCGCGCGCGACCACGAGCAGGTGCTGGTGGAGTTCGGGGACACCGGAAGCGGGATCGCACCGGAGATCAAGGACCGGATCTTCGATCCGTTCTTCACGACGAAGCCGGTGGGCCAGGGCACCGGGCTCGGCCTGGACATCTCCTGGCGGATCGTCGTGAACAAGCACCACGGCAGCATGCGGGTGGAGTCGGTGCCCGGGGACACCCGCTTCCAGGTACTGCTCCCGCTGACCGCCGAAACACCCGCGGCAACCGCGGCAACCGAGGCACCCGATTCATCTGAGGAGACTGTATGAGCGGCGACACCGCGATCGACCCGGAGGTGCCGCCGAGCGGTGCCGGGTGTGTGGAGTGCGACCAGGCGGGCGGCTGGTGGTTCCATCTGCGGCGGTGCGCGCAGTGCGGGCACATCGGCTGCTGCGACGACTCCCCCTCGAAGCACGCGACCGCGCACTTCCATGAGACCGGGCACCCCTTGATCCGCAGCTACGAGCCGGGCGAGGGCTGGTTCTGGAACTTCGAGACGAACGAACTGTACGAGTCGGGGCCGGAGTTGGCGCCGCCGGCGAGCCACCCCGGGGACCAGTCCGTACCGGGCCCGGCGGACCGGGTACCGGCGGACTGGGCCCGCACGCTGCGCGGCTGAGCCCCGCGGCACGGAGCCGGTGACGGACGCCTGGGCGCCGTCACCGGTCCCGTCACCGGTCGCAGTCGAGGCTCGCCAGGTCGACGGCGTCGGCCATGGCCTGCATTCCCTTGTCGTTGGGGTGGACGTGGTCGCCGCTGTCGAGGAACGGCAGCATCCGCGCCCGGTCGTAGGGGCTGCGCAGGATGCGGTCGAAGTCGGTGACGGCGTCGACCTCCCCGCTGGTGCGGATGTACTGGTTGACCTCCTGACGGACGGCCTCCCCGGCCTGGTCCCACTCAGGCCAGCCCTCGAAGGGTCCGACGGTCGAGGCGACCACGCACTTGCCGGCCGCGTGCGCCCGCCGGACGATCTCGCGGTACCCGGCGATCAGGTCGGCCGCGGTGACCCCGGTGTGGGCCTTGATGTCGTTGACCCCCTCGAAGAGGAAGACGGTACGGACCCCGGGCTGGCTCAGGACGTCGCGGTCCAGCCGGTGCAGGGCGGCCTGCCCGGCGCCGTCCGCGAGGACCTGGTTCCCGGAGATGCCCTCGTCGGCGACGCCCTTGACCTCGGTGTGCGCCTTCTGCAGACGGCGGGCGAGGTAGTCGGGCCAGCGGCGGTTCAGGTCGGTGGTGGACGCCCAGCCGTCGGTGATGGAGTCGCCGAGCGCCACCACGGCTCCGGTGGCCGGGTCCGAAGGCCGTACCGAGACCGAGTCCAGGTACCACCAGGACCCGGTGGTCGCGGTCCAATGGGCGGCGCTCTCCTCCGCGGTGTGGTCGCCCTGGGTGGTGTAGGAGGTCTGCAGGGCCATCCCGTGGCCGGTGGCGGGACCGGCCGCGTCCGGGCTGTGCAGGCTGACGACGAGGTTGCTGCCGGACGGCAGGCTGCCGGGCAGCGGGTCGCTCCAGGCGGTGGCGCCGGCCGGTACGGTGACCGTGCGGGCGCCGTCGAAGGTGAGCCGCTTGTTGCTGCCCCGCTTGAGGGCGGCGCCCTGGCTCTGCAGACCGGCGTAGACGCTGTCCAGGGTCAGCGGCCGGTCGCCGAAGACGTTGGACAGCCGTACCCGCAGGCCGGTGCCGGCGGCGCTGGTGTGCACGACCAGCCGGTAGCCGCGGTCGGCGGTGCCCTCTCCCAGCCGGTCGGCACTGGCGCCCCAGGTGACGACGTCGTGCCGGGTGGCGGACGGCTGTACGGGGGGAGCTGCCGCGGGCGCCCCCTGGGCGGGGCCGGTCTGGCAGGCGACCGCGGCCAGCAGGACGGCGGCGAGGCGGACCATCCGCGTGAACCGGCCGGTCACCGCGCCAGGTCCTTCAACGTGACCGACTCGCCGGGCCGCAGGGTGACCGTCCGTGAGGTGCCGCGGTAGGCGACCGTGGTGGTACGACCGCCGACGCTGCGGATCCGGGCCTCGGTCGGCTTGCCGTCGCGCCAGCTCAGGTCGACGGCGAAGCCGCCGCGGGCGCCCGCCCCGGTGACCGAGCCGGCGGCGGCCCAGGCGTCGGGCAGGGCGGGCAGCAGCTCCAGGTGGCCGGGCCGGGAGTACAGCAGCATCTCCAGGATCGCGGCCGGGGTGCCGAAGTTGGCGTCGATCTGGAAGATGCCGCGGCCCTGCTCGACCTCGTAGATGTCGAAGAGGTTGGGTGAGGTGCCGTTGCTGCCGTTGCCGGACGGGCGGAGGTTGCGGACGACGAGCCGGTAGGCCTTGTCGGCGTCCTTCAGCCGGGCCCAGCACAGGGCGCGCCAGGCGTTGGCCCAGCCGAAGCTGTCCATGCCGCGCGCGGTGAGCAGGGCGGTGGCGCCCTTGACGATGTCGTCCGGGGTGGAGCCGTCGGGACGGATCCGGTCGCCGGGGAAGAGGTTGATCAGCGGCGAGAGGTGGCGGTGGGTGGTCTCGCCGAGGTTGTCCGGGGACATCCACTCCTCCAGCCAGCCGGTCCTGGGGCTCACCACCGGCAGGTAGAGGCGGTCCCGGAGCTTGCCGATGGTGCCCGCGTATCCAGCATCCCTCTTGAGCTCGGCGGCCGCAGTGCGGAAGTTGCCGAACAGGGTCCAGACCTGTTCCTGGGCGTAGGTGATGCCCTTGGCGTCCAGCGGGCCCTGTTCCGGGGACCAGTCGCTGTCCGCGATCAGCACCTCCCGCCCGTCGTCCAGGGTGGTGGTGAGCAGCCGTGCCTCCCAGAACTCGACGGCGCCCTTGAGGAGGGGGTAGATCTTCTCCAGGTGGGCGCGGGACCGGGTGAACTCGTAGTGTTCCCACAGGCTCTGGCACAGCCAGGCGTTGCCCGCCGGGTGCCACCACCAGCCGCCTCCGCCGAAGGGGTTGGTGGAGATGGCGACGGTCCAGCCGGCGGCCTTGCCCCGGGAGTTGCGGTAGCGGTTGCGGGGGTCCTGGAAGAGCCGCCGGGTGGTGTCCGTCCAGGACGGGAGCTGGTCGACGCAGTAGTCGGTGAAGGCGTCGAAGCACGGGGACAGACCCAGCCGGTCGGCCATCCAGTAGTTCATCTGGATGTTGATGTCGGTGTGGTAGTCGCCCATCCAGTCGGGGTCGTTGCCGTCCAGCCAGAGCCCCTGGAGGCCCATCGGCAGGCTGTCGCGGGACCCGGCGATCATCAGGTACCGGCCGAACTGGGCATAGGCCGCCTCCAGTTCGGGGTCCGGGTCGCCGGTGTCGGCGCGGGCCTCCAGGCGTGCCCAGGTGTCCAGTTCCCGCTGCTGTGCGGTCGACCTGCCGAGGGACAGGTCGAACCGGCCGAACAGGGCCCGGTGGTCAGCCGCGTGGGTGCGCAGCAGCGAGTCGGCCGAGTGCCGGGCGGCTGCTGTGACCTTGGCACGGGCGAGCGCCGGCGGTTCGACGGTGGGGTCGCGGTAGCCCGCGGCGGCGTTCGGCGCGTAGTCGGTGCCGCCGCCGAGTACGACGGTCAGCTCCCGGCAGTCGGTGAAGCCGATGTGCGTCCCGTTCACCCGCACACTGCCGCCGACGCCGTACGCCTTGACGGCGGCACCGTACTTCAGCCCGTTGGCGAAGGCCCCGGCGAACGACTCGGCCGTGCCGCCGGTCTCGCCGTGGGTGCCCTCCAAGGTGATGGTGCCGGTGTAGCGGCCGCCGCCGTCCTGGCCGAAGTGCAGCACGATCACGTCGTCCGGCCGACTGGCGAACACCTGCCGCCGGTACGTCACTCCGGAACGGACGTACGACGCGCCGACCACGCCGTTGTCGAGGTCGAGGGTGCGCCGGTAGCCGGAGACGGCGCCCAGGTCGTGGTCGGGGATCTCCACGACGAGTCTGGCGAGCAGGGTGAGCGAGCCGAAGTCGGCGCGGCCGTAGGGGAACTGGCCGTCGGAGTCGAGGGTGTCGTTGAGCCCGCCGGTCCACAGGGTGGCGTCGGTGATCAGAAGAAGCTCTCGGCCGGGGTCGTTGCTCGCGAGGGCCCCGAGCCGCCCGTTGCCGACGGGCAGCCCCTGCGTGATCATCGACCTGTCGTCGGCGGGCGCCTGCCACCAGAGTTGATGACGAGGGGTGGCGAGCGGTTCGGCGGAGCGCTTCGGGGCGGCGGAGGCACTGAAGGAGGGAAGCCCGGCCAGAGCGCCGGTGGCAGCGGCGAGAGCGAGGAAGTGCCGTCTGCTGGGATGGTTGTCCATGGGTTCCAATCCAACGTCCTTGAGGAGGGCGCCCCTTGGGGGCGCTGGGGGTGCCCCCGGCCGGAGGCTGGGGGAGGAACTGCCCGACCGGCCCCCACCGGCCCGCAGCTCCCCACAACGCACTTGCCGAGCCGCCTACCGGGGCGACTTGGGAACGTCGATCCGATCGATGTCCGGCGCGTACCCCGACCCGCTGTCGAAGCTGATCGTGTTGGCACCGGCCTTCAGGGTCACCGGGACGCTCACACTCGAAACCGTCCCCCAGTCCCCGGTCGAGGGGAACTTGTGCCCGGTCCCGCTCCCCGAGTTCGCCGCGATCGTGGCCGACCGCGAGTCACCGCTGATGTACGCGACCTTCACCAGATACGTCCCGGCCTTGTCGACGACGACGTTGTTGAAGGTCAGCTTGCCGCCCTGGTAGAGGTTCCCGACCTTCTTCTGTCCGGAGCACGCGTCACACCCGGCGACGGACGCGTTGCCGCTCAGGGTGTTGCCGCTCGCCTCGGCCTCGTAGCCGGTGGCCGCGAGGACACTGCCCTTCGGTGTCACGGTGAACAGCCGCGAGCCGTGGGCCGGCAGCGCCTCGGTGATCTTGTTCTGGAAGCTGCCCAGGTTCTCGTGGTTCCACAGGTCCCGCACCGACGCCTTGCCGCTGAAGCCCAGCGCCGTCCAGTCGGCCGTGACCGCCGAGGGGGAGTCCGCGAGGTTGAACAGGGCGACCGTGTACGTGCCGTCGGCGTTCTTCGCGGCCCAGACCTGCTGCGGGTCGGACGGGGTGACCGGCCGGGCCGGCGGGTTGTCGCTCTGGTCGACGCCGATCACCTCGCGGTTGGTGAGCAGCGAGACCCCGTAGTCGTCGAGCCTGGTGAGGTCGTCGCCGGTGAACAGCGGCGACTTGGCGACGGCCCACAGCGTGGCGTAGCTCTGCCGTTCGGCCTTGGTGAGGCCGTCCATCGCGCCGTTGCCGACGTCAAGGGAGTCGAGGTCGTTCCAGCCGCCGGGGCCCGCCTTGCCGGTCCAGGCCGGGGTGTCGTCCCAGCGGTCGTCGACCGAGTTCTCCCAGGTGACGAGGGTGTTGCAGTAGCACTCGACGTCGGTGTCGATGCGCCAGCCGTTGGTGTACTTCTGCCAGTCGGCGGCGTGCCCGTAGTCCAGGGACCAGGAGGCCTCCAGGTGGATCGGACGGCCGGTGCCGGCGATCGCCCGGTGCCAGGCGGCGACGTCGGCGACGTTGTCGTACTGGTCACCGCTCTTGCCGGAGCCGGGGCCGACGCCGTCGAGCTTGAGGAAGTCGTAGCCCCAGCCGGCTATCAACTGAGCCTGGGAGTCTATGTACTTCTGCGCGCACGGC
>NZ_JBEYFC010000122.1:0-20823 GCF_040634175.1 Streptomyces sp. NPDC007162 | reverse complement strand
CGCCCCCGATCCCCGCACGGTCGAGGGCGGCCTTGATCGCGAAGCCGCCGAGGTCGGCTCCGGAGAAGGACTTCAGCGAGCCCAGCAGTCGTCCCATGGGCGTACGCGCGCCCGCGACGATCACCGAGGTCGTGCTGTTCGATCCAGACATGAGCTGCGATCCCCTTACCGGCTGCACTGCCGAGGAGTGAACGAGGGTTTACTTCCAAGGTACTGAGTGGCACTCCGTGCCGTCATCGGGCCGTCAGTGTGATCGCTGGCACGTTGCGTAACCACCGTCGTGGCGCTGCACTGAATCCATGCTGACGCGAATCGACCACATCGGGATCGCCTGCCACGACCTCGACGCGACCGTCGAGTTCTACCGGGCCACGTACGGCTTCGAGGTGTTCCACACCGAGGTCAACGAGGAGCAGGGCGTGCGGGAGGCGATGCTCAAGATCAACGAGACGTCCGACGGCGGCGCCTCCTACCTGCAGCTCCTGGAGCCGACCAGGGAGGACTCGGCGGTCGGGAAGTGGCTGGCGAAGAACGGCGAGGGCGTCCACCACATCGCCTTCGGTACGGCGGACGTCGACACCGACGCCGCGGACATCCGTTCCAAGGGCGTACGCGTTCTGTACGACGAGCCCCGGCGCGGCTCCATGGGGTCGCGGATCACCTTCCTGCATCCGAAGGATTGCCACGGAGTACTGACAGAACTGGTCACTTCGGCGGCTGTTGAGTCACCTGAGCACTGACCCTCGTACATATGGGCCGGTAGGGTTGGGGGCGGTCGTCCCTTCGCAGGTTCGCAGGGCCGGGGCGGCCGCATGCCGGGGTCCGGGTTTCGGGGGACGAGCGTCGGGGCAGCAGCCCATGCTCCGCCGTTGATCTGACACCATTCCCCGGGGGCCCCGTTCGGCGGATGGACGGGGCTCGTACGGAGAAGGTTGCGACCAGGGGACGGATGGGACCGCGCAGTGCGGGGCTACGAGAGCCAGGAGCGAGAGCCGGCGGCTGACGTCGACCACCTCACTCGTTTCGAAGCCGAGATGAAGCGGCTGAAGACCGAGCGGGAAAAGGCGATCCAGCATGCCGAGGACCTCGGCTACCAGGTCGAGGTGCTGCGCGCCAAGCTGCACGAGGCGCGGCGCACCATCATGTCCCGGCCCGCGTTCGACGGCGGTGACATCGGCTATCAGGCCGAGCAGATGCTCCGCAACGCCCAGATGCAGGCCGACCAGATCCGCCAGGAGGCGGAGCGGGTGGCCGCGGAGGCCCGGGCGCAGACCCAGCGGATCCTCCAGGAGCACGCCGAGCAGGCCGCGCGGCTCCAGTCCGAGCTGCACCAGGAGGCGGTGACCCGCCGCCAGCAGCTGGACCAGGAGCTGGCCGAACGCCGGCAGACCGTCGAGTCGCACGTCAACGAGAACGTGGCGTGGGCCGAGCAGCTGCGGGCGCGCACCGAGTCCCAGGCCCGGCGGCTGCTCGACGAGTCGCGTGCCGAGGCCGAGCAGGCCATGGCCGCGGCCCGTGCCGAGGCCGAGCGCCTGACGAACGAGGCCCGGCAGCGGCTGACCAGCGACACCGAGACGGCGCGCGCGGAGGCCGAGCAGATCCTGCTGCGGGCCCGCCGGGACGCCGAGCGGCTGCTCAACGCCGCCTCCACGCAGGCCCAGGAGGCCACCGACCACGCGGAGCAGCTGCGCAGCTCCACCGCGACGGAGTCGGACGCGGCCCGTCGGCAGGCCGGGGAGCTGAGCCGGGCCGCCGAGCAGCGGATGGCCGAGGCCGAGGAGGCGCTGCGCAAGGCGCAGTCGGAGGCCGAGAAGCTGGTCGCCGAGGCCGAGGCGACCGCCGCCAAGGCGCTGGCGAGCGCGGAGGCCACCAACGAGCAGCGCACCCGGACGGCGAAGGAGCAGGTCGCCCGGCTGGTCACCGAGGCCACCAAGGACGCCGAGGTCACCAAGGCGGACGCCGAGCAGATCGTCACGGACGCCAAGGCCGAGGCCGAGAAGATCATCGCGGAGGCCTCCGAGAAGGCCCGCACCCTCACCGCCGAGGAGAGCGCCTCCCAGCTGTCCAAGGCCGCCAAGACCGCCGAGGACGTCCTCAACAAGGCCTCCGAGGAGGCCAAGCGGACCACCAAGGCCGCCGCCGAGGAGGCCGAGCGGATCCGCACCGAGGCGGAGACCGAGGCGGACCGGCTGCGCGCCGAGGCCCACGACATCGCCGAGCAGCTCAAGGGCACGGCGAAGGACGACACCAAGGAGTACCGCGCCAAGACGGTCGAACTGCAGGAGGAGGCCCGCCGGCTGCGCGGCGAGGCCGAGCAGCTGCGCGCCGACGCGGTCGCCGAGGGCGAGTCGATCCGCGCCGAGGCCCGGCGCGAGGCCGTGCAGCAGATCGAGGAGGCGGCCAAGTCCGCCGAGGAGCTGCTCGCCAAGGCCAAGGCCGACGCCGACGAGCTGCGGCAGACCGCGACCGCCGACAGCGAGAAGGTCCGCACCGAGGCCATCGAGCGCGCCACCGCGTTGCGCCGGCAGGCCGAGGAGACCCTGGAGCGGACCCGGCAGGAGGCCGACCGGCTCCGCGCGGAGGCCGAGGAGCAGTCCGAGGCGCTCAAGGCGGACGCCGAGCGGGCCGCCGCCGAGCTGCGCGAGGAGGCCGAGCGGGGTGTGGAGGCCCGGCGCGCGGAGGCCGCCGAGGAGCTGGCCCGGCTGCACGGCGAGGCCGAGGACCGGCTGGCCGGCGCCGAGCAGTCGCTGACCGAAGCCCGCGAGGAGGCCGGCCGGATCCGCCGGGAGGCCGCCGAGGAGACGGAGCGGCTGCGGTCCGAGGCCGCCGAGCGCATCCGTTCGCTCCAGCAGCAGGCCGAGACCGAGGCCGAGCGGCTGCGCGACGAGGCCGCCGCGGACGCCTCCGCGTCGCGCGCGGAGGGCGAGAACATCGCCGTACGGCTGCGGTCCGAGGCCGCGGCCGAGGCGGAGCGGCTCAAGCAGGAGGCCCAGGACACCGCCGACCGGGTCCGCGCCGAGGCGCAGGCGGCCGCCGAGCGGCTGTCCACCGAGGCGTCCGAGACGCTGGCCGCGGCCCAGGAGGAGGCCGCCCGGCGCCGCCGCGAGGCCGAGGACCTGCTCGGTTCCGCCCGCCAGGAGGCCGACCAGGAGCGGGAGCGGGCCCGCGAGCAGAGCGAGGACCTGCTCGCCTCCGCCCGCAACCGGGTCGAGGAGGCGCAGGCCGAGGCGGTACGGCTGGTCGAGGAGGCGGACCGGCGGGCCACCGAGATGGTGTCGGCCGCCGAACTCCACGCCCAGCAGGTACGGGACTCGGTCTCCGGGCTGCACGAGCAGGCGCAGGAGGAGATCACCGGGCTGCGCTCGGCCGCCGAGCACGCCGCGGACCGCACCCGGCGGGAGGCCGAGGAGGAGGCGGACCGGGTCCGCGCCGACGCCTACGCCGAGCGGGAGCGGGCCAGCGAGGACGCGGCCCGGATCCGGCGCGAGGCGGGCGAGGCGTCGGAAGCCGCGAAGGCGCTCGCCGAGCGCACGGTCGCGGACGCCATGTCGGAGTCGGAGCGGCTGCGTTCGGAGGCGTCCGCGCACGCCCAGCGGGTGCGCACCGAGGCCTCCGACACCATCGCCCAGGCCGACCAGGACGCCGGCCGTACCCGGGCGGAGGCCCGGGAGGACGCCAACCGGATCCGTTCGGACGCGGCGACCCAGGCCGACACGCTCATCACGGAGGCCCGTAACGAGGCCGAGCTCCTCCAGAACGAGACCATCGCGGAGGCCGACCGCGTCCGCGCGGACGCCATCGCGAGGGCGGAGAAGCTCATCGCGGACGCCACCGGGGACGCGGAGCGGCTGCGCGCCGAGGCCGCGGAGACGGTCGGCTCGGCCCAGCTGCACGCCGACCGCACCCGCAGCGACGCCGAGCGGCTCAAGGCGGACGCGGAGGCGGAGGCCGAGCGCGTGGTCAACGCCGCGCGCGAGGAGGCCGAAAGGACGCTCGACGAGGCCCGCAAGGACGCCAACAAGCGGCGCCAGGACGTGGCCGAGCAGGTCGACACGCTCATCAACGAGACGACCGCCGAGGCCGACAAGCTGCTCACCGAGGCGCAGGCGCAGGCACTCAAGACCACCGCGGACGCCGAGGCACAGGCCGACACCATGGTGGGCGCGGCCCGCAAGGAGGCCGACCGGCTGGTGTCGGAGGCCACGGTCGAGGGCAACACGCGGGTCGAGAGGGCCCGTACGGACGCGGACGGGCTGCTCGTCGGCGCCCGCCGGGACGCCACCGCCATAAGGGAGCGGGCCGAGGAGCTGCGCGAGCGCATCACGAACGAGATCGAGGAGCTGCACGAGCGGGCCCGCCGGGAGGCCGCCGAGACCATGAAGTCGACCGGCGACCGCTGCGACGCGCTCATCAAGGCCGCCGAGGAGCAGCTCGCCAAGGCCCAGGCCAAGGCCAAGGACCTGGTCTCGGAGGCCAACTCCGAGGCGGGCAAGGTCCGGATCGCCGCCGTCAAGAAGGCCGAGGGGCTGCTCAAGGAGGCCGAGCAGAAGAAGGCCACGCTCGTCCGGGAGGCCGAGGAGCTCAAGGCCGAGGCGATCCGCGAGGCCCGGCGCACCGTCGAGGAGGGCCGGCGCGAGCTGGAGATCCTGGAGCGCCGGCGGGAGAACATCAACGGCGAGATCTCCCGTGTCCAGGACGTCCTGGAGGCGTTGGAGTCCTTCGAGGCCCCGTCGGCCAACAAGGAGGGCGGGGTCAAGGCGGGCAGTTCGGTGGGTGCCCCTCGATCGGGTGGCAAGTCGTCAGAAGGCTAGCGACCAGGGTTGATTCTGTAGTGTTCTGTGGTATTTGACCGGTTCGTCCGCAGAGGCTTTGGCAAGCGATCTCGTAGCTAGCCACCCAAAAGGGGTGTCATTCTCCAGATCAAACACGCATCCGCTCGATGACACACCGCTTTCGCCCCTAGGATTCCACCTATCACCTCACCGGTCTCACTCGACAGGAAACCCATGAGCGACACTTCCCCCTACGGCTTCGAGCTTGTGCGGCGTGGGTACGACCGCGCTCAGGTGGACGAACGGATCTCCAAGCTCGTCTCCGACCGTGACAGCGCTCTCGCCCGCATCACCGCTCTGGAAAAGCGCATCGAGGAGCTCCACCTCGAGACGCAGAACGCCCAGGCCGCCGTGACCGACGCCGAGCCGTCGTACGCGGGTCTCGGCGCGCGTGTCGAGAAGATCCTCCGCCTCGCCGAGGAGGAGGCGAAGGACCTGCGCGAGGAGGCCCGCCGGGCCGCCGAGCAGCACCGTGAGCTCGCCGAGTCGGCGGCCCAGCAGGTGCGCAACGACGCAGAATCGTTCGCTGCGGAGCGCAAGGCCAAGGCCGAGGACGAGGGCGTCCGGATCGTCGAGAAGGCCAAGAGCGACGCGTCGCAGCTGCGCTCCGAGGCACAGAAGGACGCGCAGTCGAAGCGCGAGGAGGCGGACGCCCTCTTCGAGGAGACCCGCGCGAAGGCCGCGCAGGCCGCCGCCGACTTCGAGACGAACCTCGCGAAGCGGCGCGAGCAGTCCGAGCGTGACCTGGCGTCCCGTCAGCAGAAGGCCGAGAAGCGCCTCGCCGAGATCGAGCACCGCGCGGAGCAGCTCCGCCTGGAGGCCGAGAAGCTGCGTACGGACGCCGAGCGCCGGGCGCGTCAGACCGTCGAGACGGCTCAGCGTCAGGCCGAGGACATCGTCGCGGACGCGAACGCCAAGGCCGACCGGATCCGTTCGGAATCGGAGCGCGAGCTCGCCGCGCTGACGAACCGTCGCGACAGCATCAACGCGCAGCTGACCAACGTCCGCGAGATGCTGGCGACGCTGACGGGCGCCGCGGTGGCCGCGGCCAGCTCGCCGGCCGAGGACGAGCCGATCTCCCGCGGGGTTCCGGCCCAGCAGTCCCGGTAACACCCGACGACAACGAAGGCCCGCATTCCCCTCGGGGATGCGGGCCTTCGTCATGGGCTGCGGGCCCGGTGGGAACTGCGCGAGCAACCAGAGACAACCGAGACCCGGCTACGGTCCCCGCCCCCGCGGCGCCGCCCCCGATTTCCACCAGCACACCCTCAGGGGCCGCTCAGGTGGCAGTCGCACAAGCCCGGTCATAGCGTGGCCGCATGATCGAGCTGGCGGGCCTGACCAAACGCTACGGCGACAAGACCGCGGTCGACGACCTCACCTTCACCGTGCGGCCCGGCATCGTGACCGGGTTCCTCGGACCGAACGGCGCCGGGAAGTCCACCACCATGCGGATGATCCTCGGACTCGACCACCCCACGTCCGGCCGGGTGCGGATCGACGGCAAACGGTACGAGGAGCTCAAGGACCCGCTGACGTACCTGGGGGCACTGCTCGACGCCAAGGGCGTGCACGGCGGCCGGAGCGCCTACCACCATCTGCTGTGCCTCGCGCAGAGCAACGGCATCCCGAAGGCACGCGTCGCCGAGGTGCTGGACACCGTCGGGCTCACGGCCGTGGCGAGGAAGAAGGCCAAGGGGTTCTCGCTCGGGATGGGCCAGCGGCTCGGGATCGCCGGGGCGCTGCTCGGGGACCCGCGGATCCTGATGTTCGACGAGCCGGTGAACGGCCTCGACCCGGAGGGGATCCACTGGATCCGGACCCTGATGAAATCGCTGGCCACCCAGGGGCGGACGGTGTTCGTCTCCTCCCACCTGATGAGCGAGATGGCGCTGACCGCCGAGCACCTCGTCGTCATCGGGCAGGGCAGGCTGCTCGCCGACACCTCCATGGCGGATTTCATCCGGGCCAACTCACGGTCGTACGTCCGGGTCCGCTCCCCGCAGCGCGAGCGGCTGCTCGACGTGCTGCACCAGGCCGGGATCACCGTCGTGCAGACGGGCACCGGAGCGCTGGAGGCGGAGGGCGGGAAGGCCGAACCGATCGGAGAGCTGGCCGCACAGCACGGGATCGTGCTGCACGAACTGAGCACCCAGCAGGCCTCGCTGGAGGAGGCGTTCATGCAACTGACCGCGGAGACGGTGGAGTACCACGCGCACGCCGACTCGCCCCGGGCACCGCAGGCCTGGGGCACCGGCTGGGACAGGGGAGCGTGAGATGGCGGTCGTCACCCAGGTCGTCCGGTCCGAATGGACCAAGATCCGGTCGGTCGCGTCCACGGTGTGGACGCTGTCCCTGGCCCTCGTGGTCACCGTGGCGCTCGGGATGCTGCTCTCCGCGCTGGCGAACAGCCAGTTCGGCAACATGCCCGCGCGGCAGCGGCTCTCCTTCGACCCGACGAACATCAGCTTCGCCGGGATGACCCTGGGCCAGCTCGCGATGATCGTCTTCGGCGTGCTCGTGGTCTCCAACGAGTACAGCACCGGCATGATCCGCACCTCGCTGGCCGCCGTGCCGCGGCGCGGCACCTTCCTGTTCAGCAAGATCGCGGTGGCGGCGGCCCTGGTGCTGGTGGTCGGCATGGTGACCAGCTTCGCCGCCTTCTTCCTCGGGCAGGCGATGCTCGGCCCGCACCGGGCGTACCTCGGTGACCCGGGGGTGCTGCGCGCCGTCGTCGGCGGCGGGCTCTACATGACGCTCATCGCGGTGTTCTCCATGGGCGTGGCCACGATGCTGCGCTCGCCGATGCTGTCGCTGGGCATCCTGATGCCGTTCTTCTTCCTGATCTCCAACATCCTCGGCAACGTCGACGCGACCAAGAAGATCGGCCGGTTCCTGCCGGACCAGGCGGGCAGCCACATCATGCAGGTGGTACCGAGGGTCGGCGACGACGTCCCCTACGGGCCCTGGGGCGGGCTCGGGATCATGGGGCTGTGGGTGGCCGCCGCGCTGGCCGGCGGGTACCTCCTGCTGAGGAAGCGGGATGCCCAGTGACCGTCCGGGTCACCGTCCGGCTTTGCCAGATCTTGATGGGAACCGTCAACGCCCGGATATCCTCCTAACCCTTACGGGGGCGTCTGCCCTGCTGTCCTGATCCTTTCGATGGGTGCGGAGCATGATCGAGGCTGTCGGCCTGACCAAGCGATACGGCGACAAGACCGCCGTGTACAACCTTTCCTTCCAGGTACGGCCCGGAGCCGTCACCGGCTTCCTCGGGCCCAACGGCTCGGGCAAGTCGACGACCATGCGGATGATCCTGGGTCTGGACAACCCGACCGCCGGCTCGGTCACCATCGGCGGCTACCCGTACCGCAAGCTGCCCAGCGCCGCCCGCCAGGTCGGCGCGCTGCTCGACGCCAAGGCCGTGCACGGCGGCCGGTCCGCCCGCAACCACCTGCTCTCGCTGGCCCAGCTGTCCGCGATCCCGGCCCGCCGGGTGGACGAGGTGCTCGGCGTGGTGGGCCTTCAGGACGTGGCCGGCAAGCGTTCCAAGGGTTTCTCGCTGGGCATGGGCCAGCGCCTGGGCATCGCCGCCGCGCTGCTCGGCGACCCCCAGGTGCTGCTCTTCGACGAGCCGGTCAACGGCCTCGACCCCGAGGGCATCCTGTGGGTGCGCAACCTGATGAGGTCCCTGGCGGCCGAGGGCCGTACGGTCTTCGTCTCCTCCCACCTGATGAGCGAGATGGCGCTGACCGCCGACCACCTCATCGTCATCGGGCGCGGCCAGCTGCTCGCCGACATGAGTGTGACCGACTTCATCTCGGCCAACTCCGCCGACTTCGCGAGAGTCCGCACCCCGGACACCGAGCCGCAGCTGCGCGAGAAGCTCACCTCGGCGCTGACCGAGGCCGGTGGCCATGTGCTGCCCGAGCAGGACGGCGCGCTGCGGGTGACCGGCCTGCCGCTGCCGCGCATCGCCGACCTGGCGCACGGGGCGGACGTACGGCTGTGGGAGCTGTCGCCGCACCAGGCCTCCCTGGAGGAGGCGTACATGCGGATGACGCAGGGTGCCGTCGACTACCGGTCCACCTCCGACGAGTTGGCCGGCTTCCAGCCGCCGCTGCCGCCGGGCGCGCAGCCGCCGATGCCGGTGCCCGGGCAGGGCCAGCCGGGCTGGTACGCCCCGCCGCCGCCCCAGCAGGGCGGCGGACCCTTCCCCGGGGCGTACGGCGCCCCGGGAGCGCCCGCGGGTGCGTACGGCGCCCCCGAGGTCCTCCAGGGCCCCTACGGCCCCCAGAACCCCTACGCGGCCCCCGCACCCGGGCCGGTCCCGGCGCCCGCGCCGCCGGCCGCCCCCGCGCCCGCTCCCTCCTCCGCCTCCGCCCCCGCCCCCGCCGACCTGACCAAGCCCGAGGACGCCCGATGAGCACCCACCAGCCCGCGACGCCGCAGACGGCCCCGGCCGCGCCCGAGTGGCAGGCGGCACCCGGCGGCCCGTACCCCGGCTACGTCTCGCCGATCCCGGTGGTGCGCACCCACCTCGGGCACGCGATCGGCTCCGAGTGGACGAAGATCAGGTCGGTGCGTTCGACGATCTGGACGCTCGGTGTCTTCGTGGTCCTGGTGGTCGGCATCGGCCTGCTGGCCGGCGCCCTGGTCAGCGGCTCCGCGTCGTCCTCCGACATGACTGGGGAGAACCCGCTGTCGCTCGGCTTCTTCGGGCTGCTGATCGGCAGCATGTGCATCATGACGCTGGGCGTGCTGACCACCGCCTCCGAGTACGGCACGGGCATGATCCGTACGACGACGGTCGCCTGCCCGTCGCGGATCCGGGTGCTCGCGGCGAAGGCGATCGTCTTCTTCGCGGTCGCCTTCGTGGTCACACTGGCGGCCAGCGCGTTCGTGGCCATGACCCAGGCGTCGATGCTGAGCGACACGGGCGCGCGGACCCCGACGAACGGGGACTGGCTGAAGGCGACCGTGGGTGTCAGCTTCTACATGGCGCTGCTGGGGCTGGTCTCGCTGCTCGTCGGCTCGATCATCCGGCACTCCGCGGGCGCCATCACGATCATGATCGGCGCGCTGCTCGCCCCGCTGGTGATCGCGCTGTTCATGTTCTCGCAGTCGCTGGAGAAGGTGCGCACGGCCCTGTTCGAGTACTCGATCCCGAACCAGCTGAGCATCTTCTACTCCAACTCGCTCAGCCAGGAGGGCCCGTCGGGCTGGGACCCGCTGTGGATCATGCTGGTGGTGACCGCCCTGGCCTTCGGCGGCGCCTGCCTGCTGCTGGAGAAGCGGGACGTCTAGCGGGACATCCGCGACAGGCTCTAGAACTTCGGCGCGTTACGGGACCGCTGCACCCGCGTGGTGCGGCGGTCCTTCGCGTTCCAGCAGGCCTTGTGCCAGTGCCGGCGCTCGTCGACGCCCGAGTGCTCCGGCCAGGCCACCACGTGCGGCACCCCGGAGGGGATCACCTGGTCGCAGCCCGGGCAGCGGTACGTCTTGCCGACCGCGCTGGCGCCCGCCACATGCCGTACGCTCCACTCCTCGCCCTGCCAGCTCTCCGTGGACTGCCAGCCGCCGTAGCGGTCCGCGCGGTCGTCCTCGGCGCTCCGGCCGGACGAGGCCGCTGCGTTCGGGCCCTTGAGCCGGTTGCGACGCGGGGACACGGGACACCTCTCGGAGCTATACAGGAAGCACGGGCTGAGTCCAGCCTACGACGCGCGCACAGGGGTACGCGTAGGGCGCCGACCCGCACAAGTCCCCCTTCAGGGCGACCCATTCTCCCGACAATCCGGAAATCTTTCCGCCAGACCGTGTCCTCGGCACGTGTCGGACGGTTATGCCCGGTGGGGGAGCTCCGGGTAGGAGCCAGGAAAGCAGGAAAGCGATGCGCGTAGGAAGTTTTGTGCTGGCCGCCCAGTTCCCGGGCCAGGGCCAGGGGGAGGCCCTGCACCGGGCGGTGCGGACCGCGGAGGTGTCCGAAGAGGCCGGTCTGGACGCGGTCTGGCTGGCCGAGCACCACTTCGTGCCGTACGGCACGTGCCCCTCGGCCATCACGCTGGCGGCGCTGCTGCTGGGCCGTACCCGGCGGCTGCGGGTCGGCACGGCGGTCAGTGTGCTGCCCACCGTGCACCCCGTCGCCCTCGGCGAGCAGGCCGCGCTGCTCCATGTGACGAGCGGCGGCCGCTTCACGCTCGGCGTCGGGCGGGGCGGACCGTGGGTGGACCTGGAGGTGTTCGGGTCCGGACTGGAGGCGTACGAGCACGGCTTCCCCGAATCACTCGATCTGCTGATGCGCTGGCTGCGCGAACCGGCCGTGTCGGCCGACGGACCGCGCTTCTCCTTCCGTGAAGTCCCCGTCGTACCCCGCCCGTCGGAGGCGCTGGCGGAGAACCTCGCGGAGGTTCCCGGCCCTGAGGTCGTGGTCGCCTGCACCTCGCCGTCGAGTGTCCGGCTGGCCGCCGGACGCGGGCTGCCGATGCTGCTCGGCATGCACGTCGGGGACGAGGAGAAGGCCGAGATGGTCGCGCTGTGGCGGCAGCACGCGCGGGCGGCCGGACGGCCCGGCGACGAGATCGCGGGGGCGGCCCATGTGTCGGCCGGCGTCTGCCAGATCGCGGACAGCCGCACCGACGCCGCCGAGACCCTGACGAAGGCGATGCCCGGCTGGCTGAAGCAGGGGCTGGAGGCCCATGTCACGGTGGACGGCCGGATTCGCTCGATGCGCGACCCGCTCGCGTACACCGAACTGCTCTGCGGACTGCACCCGGTGGGCACTCCCCGGCTCTGCGCCGACCGGCTCGCCGCGACCTCCGAGCGGACCGGCATCACCCGCTTCGCCCTGCTGACCGAGGGCTCCGGGGATCTCGCGGCCACGGAGGAGAACGTACGACGGCTGGGCACCGAGGTACTCCCCAACCTCAGGTGACCCGGCCGCCGCGGGGAGCTTGCCGCCCCAGTGACTCTGATGCACCTCCCGCGTCCGGAGCGGCAAGCAAGCGGCTCACTGCCTCAGCAGTGGCGAAACACCGCGTCAGCAGTCCCGGAGTTCCGGGGACTGGTTCAGCAGCTGACTGCGCACCGAGGTGAAGCGGGCCAGCGTCTCGTCGACCGAGGCGTCCAGCGGGAACACCGCAACCCGGTGGCAGTTCTGGAAGGCCAGCCGCACACCGAAGTGCCGCTGCAGGGCGCCGCGTATGGCGTCACTCGCGAGCGCACGCAACAGCTGACCGCGTGCCTGCTCGTCCGGCGGGGGCGTCTGGTTGTCGGCGAACTGTCCGCCGTCCACCTTCAGCTGGGCCACCAGGGAGCTGATCATCTCCCACGCGTAGGGCAGGGAGGTCCGGACGCAGTCGACGAATTCTGCTTCGTCGACCTCGCCTCGCTCGGCCTGTTCGAGTAGGGCCGGTGAGACGTCGAGCGACATGGGTTCTCCTCTCGCACCCCCGAACAGCAGGGGTTGCCGGACAGATAAGGGGGTTCGCGATACCGAACACGCTGAGTACACACACCGCGACCTCCCGTTCACTACGGTAGGCAACGGACGGTGACCCCACCAGGAGATTGCGTATATGCGACGGTCCCTTTAGGCACACAATCGGCCAGAGTTGAACAGAGGTGTGCAGGCGCCCCGTCAGGCTCCGGTGGCGGTGGTGTACGGGCGAATCGCGTGGAGGGCGGGGCGTCGAGTAGCGTTGCCGACCATGCGTCTCGTCATCGCCCGGTGCTCCGTCGACTACGCCGGCCGGCTCACCGCCCACCTTCCCTCGGCTCCCCGTCTGATCCTGGTCAAGGCGGACGGCAGCGTCTCGATCCACGCCGACGACCGGGCCTACAAGCCCCTGAACTGGATGTCGCCGCCGTGCACGCTGAAGGAGGGGACCGGTGACGAGGAAGGCGTCTGGACCGTCATCAACAAGGCGGGCGAGAAGCTCATCATCACGATGGAGGAGGTCCTGCACGACTCCTCGCACGAACTCGGCGTGGACCCGGGGCTGATCAAGGACGGCGTGGAAGCGCACCTCCAGGAGCTGCTGGCCGACCGCATCGAGACGCTCGGCGACGGTTACACGCTCATCCGGCGCGAGTACATGACCGCGATCGGCCCGGTGGACATCCTGTGCCGCGACGCCGAGGGGCAGACGGTGGCGATCGAGATCAAGCGCCGGGGTGAGATCGACGGCGTGGAACAGCTCACCCGCTACCTGGAACTCCTGAACCGCGACCCCCACCTGGCCCCGGTGCGCGGCATCTTCGCGGCCCAGGAGATCAAGCCCCAGGCAAAGGTCCTGGCGACCGACCGGGGCATCGGCTGCACGATCCTCGACTACGACGCCCTGCGAGGCATCGAGGACGACAAACTGCGCCTGTTCTGAACCCCTGGCGCCAGGTACGACCGAGGGCCGGTCTCCGACGTGGAGACCGGCCCTCGGTCGTGGGTCAGATGACCGCGCCGGTGGAGGTACCGGGGGTGACGCTCTCGGACGCGCTGGACGTGGTGACCGACGGGGAGTCGGAGACCGGGCCGCTGGCGCTGTTCGTCGTGGACGGGGTGTCGGAAGGGGTCACAGACGGAGACTCCGAGGTTGGCTCCGAAGGCGACGCTGAGGACCTCGTCGGGCTCGCGGACGGCGAATGCGAGGGCGACCTCGTCGGCGACGGCGACATGGACGGCGAGTGGGTCGTTCCGCCGCCCGACGTCCCCTGCGTCCCGCTCGGCGTGTCCGAAGGTGTCGTCCCGTTCGTCGGTGAGGCCGGGTTGTCCGAAGTGCCGTGCGTGACCGGGGCCGTCGGCCCGCCCGTCGTGCCCGGGGTCGACGTGCCCGAGCTCTGCCCCGGGTCCGCCCCCAGGCTCCCGTCGCCCGTGCCCTCGCTCGCCGAAGGGTTGACGCTGACGTTGTTGGACGGGTTGTCGGCGTTGTCGTGGGAGGTCATGCCGAGGCCGACCACGGTGCCGAGGACCGCCGTGAGCAGGACGCCCGAGCCGACCGCCACCAGGTTGCGGCGGGCCATCCGGCCGAGCCCGGCCACACCGCCGCGGCGTACCGGCTCCTGCGCGACGCGCTGGGTGACGACCGTGTCCGAGGTCGGGGAGTGCACGGCCGGGAAGGGCCGGGTGACCCCGCCCGCAGGGGATATGGACTCCTCGTGCCGGGCGTCGGGGATCTCGTCGCCCGCCATCGCCGCGAGGCCGGGAAGCACCTCGCCCGAGCGGTCGGCCACCAGGGCCAGCGCGCGCCGGCCCGCCGTCGTACCCCGCTTGTCGGACAGCGCGCCGCGCAGCCCGATCGACGCCTCCAGCTCCGCGCGGGCCCGGTCCAGCAGGCCGCCGCAGAGCGCGAGTATGCCCAGCTCGTGGTGGAAGTAGGCCTGTTCGCCGACCTCACCGGCGAGCCGGGAGGCCTCGGCCCCGGCCCGCAGGGCGCGTTCCCAGGCGCTCCAGTGCAGCCCCGCGGCGAACGCGGGGGCGGCCGTACGGGCCAGTCGTACCGGCGTGGACTCCTCGCCCTCCGCGGGCGGCACCGCGGCCGGGACCACGACCGCCAGGGCGGCGAGGATCGCGTCGGCCTCGGCGCAGACCCGCTCGGGGGTGACGGACGGGTGCCCGGCCCACCAGGAGTAGTGCCGGGCGGCGGCGAGCGCCTGCGCCTCGGTGTCGTCGGCGTACCCGGCGGCCTCCAGCTGCTGCAGGACGCCCGAGGCGAGCCGGTAGCGGGAGCCCACCGGGGACACCAGTCCGCAGCCCGCCAGTTCGCCGAGGGCCGCGTCCGCGTGGGTGTCGCCGACGAGCGCCGGCAGATGCGCCTGGTGCGGCACCTCGCCGCCGAGGGCGACCGCGAGGCGCAGGGTGGCGCGGGCGGAGGCGCTGAGGCGGGCGGCGAGCAGCGGGGCGGGCGCGGCGGCCTCGCCGAGGGAGGGCAGCGGTGCCTCCTCGACGGCCTCGGTGTCGATGGGCGCGTCGGTCGGCAGGGCGTCCGCGAAGACGCCGAACTCGTCGACGGCGCCGGTGCTGGCGCGCAGCTGGTCGCGCTGCCGCAGCAGCGCGCCCGCCTGGACGAACCGCAGCGGCAGACCCTCGGACTCGAACCAGAGGTCGCCGGCCCAGTTGGACTCCTCCTCGCTGAGCACCCGGCCGACCGCGCGCTCCAGGATGTCCACTCCCCCGGCCCGGTCCAGGCCGCCGAGGAGGACCTCCTCGACGGCGGAGTCGGCGGACGGCGCCGGCACGTCCGGGGTGGCGCCGAGCAGGAAGGCGCACTCGGGGGTGGCGTCGATCAGCTCGTCGAGTCCGGCGCCGCCGAACTCGAGGTCGTCGAGGACGACGACGGCGCCGATGTCGCGGACCAGTTCGAGGAGCTCCTCGTGGTCCGGCCGGTACTCGGGCGCCTTGTGGACGGCGTGGAAGAGGTCGCGCAGGAGGTCGTCGGGTGTGCGGTGGAAGCCCGTGAGGCGGACCACGCCGTCGGGGGCGAGGTCGGAGCAGTCGTCGGCGACCAGGTCGAGGAGCGCGGTGCGGCCGGAGCCCGCGGGGCCGGTGAGCCGTACGGAGCGGCCGCGGGCAAGGAGACGTACGAGCCGTTCGCGGTCGTCCTGGCGCTCCAGGAGCGGCAGCTGGGGCCGGGCGGGGCCGGGCGGTACCGGCGGCAGGGCGGCGCGCTCGTACTCGGCGCGCTCGTCGGCGGTGCGCTTCTCCGGTCGTGCGGGGCGTTCGGCCGGCGGGCAGGGTTCTATCTCGCTGCCGTCGACCGGGTTCACCGTCAACAGGAAGTCGCCGGTGACCAGCCGTGCCGTGCGGGCGAGCGGTGGTGTGCTCTGGCCGAAGTCGTTGGTCAGGGATTCCCTGGGCGGGCGCTGGCGCGGCGCCGTGCCGTGGCCGTCGCCGTCATGACCGTACGCCTCGGGTCCCGGGTTGATCGGGTCCATAGGTTCCTAGCCCCCCAAAAGCGTCGTGTGCCGTGAATACCGGCCCCTCCCGGCCTGTTGCACACCGCGCTGTCGCTTCTGGTCCGGGCCCGCGCTCGAAGGGTGGCAAGGCAGCGGGCGACCGAACCTTAAACCTTCGCACAGTATCTACGACAGCCCGGGGTACCGCGCCGTCCGAGACGTCACAGTCTCGTGAGGATTGCACCTGACGTGGGCCGATGACCCGGTACCCGGCGGGGGCGGTGTCACACCCGGGGCAGCGACTCCACTCCGATGCCCCCCTCGATCGCCAGGATCCGGTGCAGCCGGGTGGCCACCAGCAGGCGCTGCATCTGCGGTGGTACCCCGCGCAGCACCAGACGGCGGCCGCAGCGGCCGGCCCGCCGGTGGGCCCCCATGATCACCCCGAGTCCGGTGGCGTCCCAGGAGTCCAGCTCGGACAGGTCCAGCACCAGGTCGCCGACTCCGTCGTCGACGGCCGTGTGCAGGACCGTGCGGGCGTCCGCCGCGCTGCGGACGTCGAGGCGGCCCCCGACGACCAGCTCGGCGTGGTCGCCCCTGATGTACATATGCGCTCCCCGAGAGTGCGTGTCCTACTCCGTGAAAAGTGCTGTCCGTTGATGCAACCTCTGACGGCGTTCACCGGTCAGAGGTTGCCATCTGTAAGCGAACCGATTCCGAATTCACCCCAGAGGGTGAAAAGTCCGGGGCTTGTGCGTGTGCGTGCTGGTCCGGGGGCGGTTCAGGGGGTCCGCGTACCGATGTCTCAGTACGTGTAGAAGCCCTGCCCGCTCTTGCGTCCGATGTCACCGGCGTCAACCATCCGGCGCATCAGCTCCGGCGGGGCGAACTTCTCGTCCTGCGACTCGGTGTAGATGTTGCCGGTGGCGTGCAGCAGGATGTCGACGCCGGTGAGGTCGGCCGTGGCCAGCGGGCCCATGGCGTGACCGAAGCCCAGCTTGCAGGCCAGGTCGATGTCCTCGGCGGTGGCGACGCCCGACTCGTAGAGCTTGGTGGCCTCGACGACGAGCGCCGAGATCAGCCGGGTCGTCACGAAACCGGCGACGTCCCGGTTGACGACGATGCAGGTCTTGCCGGTGGACTCGGCGAACTCCCGCGCGGTGGCGAGGGTTTCGTCGCTCGTCTTGTAGCCGCGGACCAGCTCGACGAGCTGCATCATCGGCACCGGTGAGAAGAAGTGGACACCGACGACCCGCTCGGGGTGCTCGGTGGCCGCCGCGATCTTGGTGATCGGGATGGCGGAGGTGTTGGAGGCGAGGACGGCCTCCGGGCGCACGATCTTGTCGAGCGCACGGAAGATCTCGTGCTTGACTTCCAGCTTCTCGAAGACGGCCTCGACCACGATGTCCGCGTCGGCGACCGCGTCGAGGTCGGTGGTCGTGGTGATGCGGGCCAGGGCGGTGTCGGCGTCGTGCGCCTCCAGCTTCCCCTTGCTCACGAACTTGTCGTACGAGGCCCGGATACCGCCGACGGCACGGTCCAGTGCCTCGTCGGTGACGTCACGCAGGACCACGTCCCAGCCGGCCTGCGCGGCGACCTGGGCGATGCCGGAACCCATCAGGCCGGCACCGATGACGGCAAGCTTCCGTGCCACTCCGCTCCCCTTACACGCTGTTTAGGTATGTCTCTTGGCCGGACCCTAGCGCCGGGAGCGTCCGGGAGAGCCGGTAAGTAATGCGTGTCACGGTCTCAGGGGGTGAGACAACCGTCACGTCCCGTCAGAAGAGCCGGCCGGCGGCTGCCATGACGCACCCCGAACGGCCCGGTTGAGAGCCCTCGCCGTCAACACGTCCTGTGTACCGCCGAGAAGAGGCGGCACCCCTCGCGACACTTCGTACGCAGCACGGCCCCTCGGCCGTTTCGTTCTCCCCGGCCGCCTCCCCGGTCCGCCGCCCCTCGGCGACACCGGCCGTGACGGTCGGCACACGCGCGCCCCGGGGCGCCGGACCTACGCTGGTCACATGGTCAATCTGACGCGTATCTACACCAGGACCGGCGACCAGGGCACCACCGCCCTCGGGGACATGAGCCGGGTCGCCAAGACGGATCTGCGGATCTCGGCCTACGCGGACGCCAACGAGGCGAACGCGGTGATCGGGACGGCGATCGCGCTGGGCGGGCTGGACGAGGAGGTCGTCGCCGTGCTCACCCGCGTGCAGAACGACCTGTTCGACGTGGGCGCCGACCTGTCGACGCCGGTGGTGGAGAACCCGCAGTTCCCGCCGCTGCGGGTGGAGCAGTTCTACGTCGACCGGCTGGAGGCGGACTGCGACCGCTTCAACGAGCGCCTGGAGAAACTGCGTTCCTTCATCCTGCCGGGCGGCACGCCGGGCGCCGCCCTGCTGCACCAGGCCTGCACGGTGGTACGGCGGGCCGAGCGGTCGACCTGGGCTGCGCTGGAGGCGCACGGCGAGACGATGAACCCGCTGACGGCGACCTATCTCAACCGGCTGTCGGACCTGCTGTTCATCCTGGCCCGCACGGCCAACAAGGACACCGGTGACGTGCTGTGGGTGCCGGGCGGGGAGCGGTAGTCCCGCCCCCGGCAGGGAAGTTGGGGAGCGACGTCGGTTTCGCGATGGTGGTCCAGACCTATTGACCGGTGGTCCAGACCTTTCTATTCTCGCGGCACCATGGGCATGAAGGCTCAGTCATGCCCACGTCACCCCGACGAAGAGGGAGGCGCAGCATGCGCTTCAGACACAGAGCCGCGGCAGGGTTCGCGACCCTGTTGCTCCCGCTGGCCGGTCTGGTCGGCCTCGCGAGCCCCGCCCAGGCCGCGACGGCCGCGACCGCGACCTTCACCAAGACCTCGGACTGGGGCACCGGCTTCGGCGGCCAGTGGACCGTCAAGAACACCGGCACCGCCTCGATCAGCTCCTGGACCGTCGAGTGGGACTTCCCCTCCGGGACCTCGGTCACCTCCGCCTGGGACGCCGACGTCACCTCCTCCGGCACCCACTGGACGGCCAGGAACAAGTCCTACAACGGCACCCTCGCCCCCGGCGCCTCCGTCTCCTTCGGCTTCAACGGGGCCGGCTCCGGTTCCCCGAGCGGCTGTCTCGTGAACGGCGGAAGCTGTGACGGGGGCACCACCACCCCCGGCGACTCGGCCCCGTCCGCGCCCGGCACCCCGACCGCCTCCGGCATCACCGACACCTCGGTGCAGCTGAGCTGGCCGGCGGCCACCGACGACAAGGGCGTCAAGAACTACGACGTGCTGCGCGACGGCAAGGTCGTCTCCACGGTGACCACCACGTCGTACACCGACACGGGCCTCACGGCCGGCACCGACTACTCGTACACCGTCCAGGCCCGGGACACCGCGAACCAGACCGGACCGGTCAGCGGCGCGGTCGCGGTGCACACCACCGGCGGTACGACCACGCCCCCGCCCACCGGTGACAAGGTCAAGCTCGGCTACTTCACCGAGTGGGGCATCTACGGCCGCAACTACAACGTCAAGAACCTGGTGACGTCCGGTTCCGCCGCGAAGATCACGCACATCAACTACGCCTTCGGCAACGTCACCAACGGCCAGTGCGCGATCGGCGACGCCTACGCGGACTACCAGAAGACGTTCACCGCCGACCAGTCGGTCAGCGGCGCCGCCGACACCTGGGACCAGCCGCTGGCCGGCAACTTCAACCAGCTGCGCGAGCTCAAGGCCAAGTACCCGAACATCAAGATCCTGTGGTCCTTCGGCGGCTGGACCTGGTCCGGCGGCTTCGCGCAGGCGGCGGCCAACCCGACCGCGTTCGCGGACTCCTGCTACAACCTGGTCAAGGACTCCCGCTGGGCCGACGTCTTCGACGGCATCGACATCGACTGGGAGTACCCGAACGCCTGCGGACTGAGCTGCGACACCAGCGGCTCGGCGGCCTTCAAGAACGTGATGGCCGCGCTGCGCGCCAAGTTCGGCTCCAGCGCCCTGGTCACCGCGGCCACCACCGCCGACGGCTCGGCCGGCGGCAAGATCGAGGCCGCCGACTACGCGGGCGCCGCACAGTACGTCAACTGGTACAACGTGATGACGTACGACTTCTTCGGCGCCTGGGACGCCTCCGGCCCCACCGCCCCGCACTCCCCCCTCACCTCGTACACCGGCATCCCGAAGGCGGGCTACACCACCGCTGACGCGATGGCCAAGTTCAAGGCGATCGGGGTGCCCGCGAGCAAGCTGCTGATCGGGATCGGGTTCTACGGACGCGGCTGGACCGGTGTCACCCAGGACGCCCCGGGCGGCACGGCCACCGGACCCGCGGCGGGCACCTACGAGCAGGGCATCGAGGACTACAAGGTCCTCAAGACGTCCTGCCCGGCCACCGGCACGATCGCGGGCACGGCGTACGCCCACTGCGGCAGCAACTGGTGGTCGTACGACACCCCGTCGACCATCGCCACGAAGATGGCGTGGGCCAGGTCCCAGGGCCTTGGCGGCGCGTTCTTCTGGGAGTTCAGCGGCGACACGGGCAACGGCGAACTGGTGAGCGCCATCAGCTCCGGGCTGTCATAAGAGAACGGCTACGCAACATTGACGCGCTGACCGGGCGGGGCTGCTTCCAGCCACGCGAGGAATCCGGTCAGCGCGTCTTCGCTCATCGCGAGTTCGAGGCGGGTGCCCCGATGGGTACAGGAGAGGATCACGGCGTCGGAGAGCAGCGCCAGTTCCTCCTCGCCCTCGGGAAGCCGGCGGCCGGCCACCTCGATCCGGGCGCGCTCCAGGACCCGGCGCGGGCGGTAGGCGTAGGAGAAGACCCGGTACCACTCGACGCTGTCACCGTTGTAGCGGGCGACGCCGTAGCTCCAGCCCTTGCCGTTGGCGTCGGGTTTCTCGGGGATGTCCCAGCGCAGCGAACAGTCGAAGGTGCCGCCGGAGCGCTGGATCAGTCTGCGGCGCAGGCCGAAGAGGAACAGTCCCACCACCACCAGCGCGACCACGATTCCGGCCACAGTCAGAGCGAGGACCATCGGCACCGACCTCCCCGTCTCCTAGGTAATGGAACGTAAAAAGACCCAGATCTACCTCAGCCGCGGCTGGGAC
>NZ_JBEYFC010000121.1:0-20828 GCF_040634175.1 Streptomyces sp. NPDC007162 | reverse complement strand
GGGGCCCTCCCCCCGGTCCCGGGTGAGGCGTCCTTCGCCGGCGGCCCTTCCCCCGAGGGCCGCCGGCGAAGTCGTGTCCGGCGGCCGGTGGCCGGGACCGGCCCGGGTTCATCGGGTAACGTCCGAAGACCGACGACGACACGACGGACGAGGAGCAGGGCGAGATGGCAGGCCGAGCGGACCGGGGCCCCCGCGACCCCACACCCGACGGCGACCGCTGGGCCGCGCAACTCCTCGACCATCTGCGCCCCGGCGCCCGCGATCCCCGCCGCGTCGTCACCTGGCTGGCCCAGGCCGTCCAGGCGAGCGTCTGCCTCCGGGACGCCGACGGCACCCTGCTGGCCGGCACCCGGATCCCCCTCGACGCCGGCCTGGTGGCCGACGTGACCGTCGGCCGGATCTCGGCCGCCGCCGTCCAGGACGGCGACCGCCACCTGCGCCTGGTCGCCGTCCGCACCCCCGGCCCGCGCCCGGCTGCGGCCGGACTGCTCGCCGTGGCCCGCGCGACCCCCTTCGACCGGCGCGCCGCCGAGACGGTCACCCACACCGCCGGAGTCGTCGAACTCCTGCTGCGCGAACGCGAACTGACCACCGCGGCCGGTCGGCTCCGGCGGGCCGCCGCCGACCTGCGGCTGGCCATCCTGCAGCTCCTGATGGTGGAGGACACCGTCTCCGCCCGCCGCGTCGCCGCCGGCCTGTGGCCCGGCCTCCTCGACACCGACAGCGCCTGCGTGTACATCGTCGAAGGGCACCCGGCGGAACGCGACGGCCTCGCCGACGACTGCGGCGACGTGACCCACGGTCAGGCCCTCGTCGTACGCTGCCCCGCGATGGACGGCCACGTCATCATCCTCAGCCCCTCCCCGGCCACCGAAGAAGCGCTGCGCACACTCGTCGACGGCCGCCCGGGCACCTTCCTCGGCGGCAGTGTCCGCCAGAGCCTCGCGCAGACGGCCACCGCCTACGGCCAGGCGGTCAGCGCCCTCGCCGTCGCCCACTTCCGCCCCGACCAGGCCGCCGTCTACGCCGAACGCACCCACCCCGCCCGGCTGATGGACCCCACCGCACTGCGCGCCTGGTCCTCCGCCGTGCTCCGGCCCCTCGACGACCTGCCCCACCACACCCGCGCCGAACTGCTCGCCACCACCCGCCTCGGCCTGGAGTTCACCGCCGTCAGCGCCGCCAAGGTCCTCGGCGTCAGCCGCAACACGGTCCGCGCCCGCATGGACCGCGTCGAGACCCTGCTCCGCGCCGACTTCTCCGACCTCACCGTACGGGCCGCCGCCCATCTGGCCCTCAACACCGAGGCCGCCCGCACGGAGGAACCCGCCGGTGCGGCGCGGCAGTCCGCCCCGGTCCGGCTCGGCGACCTGCTTGCGGGCCCCGCGCTGCGGGCATGGGCACAGGACCTGCTGGACCGTCTGGTCCGGGACGGCCGGGATCTGCGTGGCACCCTGCGCGCGTGGATCGCCGCCGGGGGGAACGCCGAACGCGCCGCCCAGGACCTGGGGGTGCACGCCCAGACGGTCCGCGAACACGTCCGGGGCGCCGAACCCGTCCTGGAACGCCAACTGCTGGCCTCCGGCACCGACCTCTACGAGGTCGTCCTCGCCCATCTCGCTCTCGGTGACCTCACGGCACCCGTCCTGCTCCGGGCGAAAAAGGGCCAACCGGACTCACCTGTGCACAGGTGAGCCCCTCGTCCGCCCGAACAGGCATCGGCGCGATACCCAACGGGCGGGTCCGCACGTAAGTTCACCTTGCGCGGGGGCCCGACCGGCACGGGGGTCCGGTCGCCGCCCCCGCCACCTGCGGCTTTCACACCCCCAGCCGGACCGGGACCTCCTGCCAGCCGAAGGCTATGAACGACGGCACCTGCCGAAGCTCCCGCTCGTCCACCGCCAGCCGAAGCCCGGGAAAGCGGTCGAACAGGGCGGGCAGCACGGCGAGCGCCTCCGCCCTGGCCAGCGGTGCGCCGATGCAGCGGTGCACCCCGATCCCGAAGGACAGATGGTCGTCGGCGCCCCGTGCGGCGTCGAACACGGCGGCGTCCGGCCCGTAGTGCACCGGGTCCAGCCCCGCCGCCGCGTACGTCGTGATGATCGCGTCCCCGGCCGGAACGGTGACGTCACCGACCTTCAGGTCGCTCACCGCGAACCGCAGCGGCAACGAGGCGATCGAGGGATGCACCCGCAGCGTCTCGTCGATCACCGCGTCCCAGCCGATGGTCCCGGAGCGCACCGCCGCCAGCTGCACGGGCCGTGTCAGCAGCGCCACGACCGCGTTGCCGATCAGGTTGACCGTGGTCTCGAACCCGGCGCCGATCACCAGCAGCAGGGTGTAGAGCAGTTCTTCGTCGCTGAGCCGGTCGCCGTCCTCGTCGCGGACCCTGATCAGCTCCGTGGTCATGTCGTCGCCCGGGTGCTCCACCTTGTACGCGATCAATCCACCGAGGACCGTGCCGATCTGCTCCTGCACGAACGCGGCGTGCTCCGGGCTCGGGTCGGAGGTGTCCATGATGGCCGCGATCAGCTCACCGGTGCCGTCCCGCAACTGGTCCGGGACACCGAAGAGTTCGCAGATCATCCGCATGGGCAGCGGATGGGCCAGAGCGGCGCGCAGGTCCACCACCGAGCCGTCGGCGCCGGCCTTGGCCACGGCGTCCAGCAGTTCCCCGGCGATCGCCGTGACCCGCGGCAGCATTGCCTCGGTGCGGCGGTGGGTGAAGCTCGGCGCCACCAGCTTGCGCAGTCGCGTGTGGTCCGGGCCGTAGGTGGACAGCATGTTGATCACACCGACCCAGCCCAGGATCCAGCCCCAGGAGGGGTGTTCGGAGATCTCCGGCCACAGGCGCCAGTGCTTGCGCGGGTCCTTGCTGACCTGAGGATCGAGGATGAGGTCCTTGAGCACGTCGTAGCCGGTGGGCGCCCAGGCGGGTATGCCGCCGGGCAGTTCGACCGGCACGACGGGGCCGAGGGCACGTAACCGCGCGCTCTCCGCCGGGATGTCGGAGCCGAACGGGTCGAGGGCGATGCGGTCGGTGACGGTCACGGCGACTCTCCAGGCTGGTCGGGGGAGCGGGGGCTGAACCGGACGGGCAGGGACGTCAGCGAGCGGTGGAACGGGCCGGGCCGCCAGCTGAGCCGCTCGCGGGGCAGGACGGGGTCGAGGTCGGGCAGCCACAGCGTGAGCCGTTCGATCGCCTCGGTCGCGATGAGCAGCGCGTGGTGGCGGACCGGGCAGGCGTGCGGGCCCGCGCCCCACGACAGGTGCGAGGCGTCCCCGGCCCGCCGCCCGCCGGTGATCTCCCGCTCGGCGAACAGCCCCACGGCACCGAAGGAGACCACCACCGGGACCGCCGGCCTGATCCAGGCCCCGTGGAAGGGGACCGCCCGACGGGCGTAGTAGATGCCGTAGTTGGCCAGCGGGGTCTCGTGGTGCAGCACCTCGACCACAGCGTCCATGACCGGGCGGGCGCCGCTGGTCAGCGTGGAGTAGTAGAACGGGTTGCCGAGGATCCGGGAGAGCGCGTTGGAGACCAGGTTCGTGGTCGGCTCGTACCCGGCGCCCAAGGTGAGGAACACCTGCCAGGTGACCTCCTCCGGCGTCAGTCCGGCGGGATGGTCCAGGAGCATGCTCGGCAGGTCCTCGCCGCGCTCCTCGACCTTGGCGGCGACCAGCCGCAGCACGTACTCGGCGTACTCCGCCTCGCCCTCGGCCGCCCGCGCGCCGCCCTCCATCATCTTCAGAACGCCCTCGTTGAGCCGGTCGCCCTGGCTGTCCGGCAGCCCGAACAGGTTGTTGAACACCAGTGCCATCAGGGGGCGGGTGAAGTCGGTGACGAGGTCCGCCTCGCCCCGCGGCGCGAACCGGTCCACCAGCAGCCGTACCGCGCGGTGCACCAGCGAACGCAGGTCGTGCGGTTCGATCAGGTCGAACACGTCGATGAGGGTGGCCCGGTAGCGGACGTGCGCGTCGGCGTCCGAGAACAGCGCGTTGGGCCGCCGGCGCATCATGCCGAGCAGCGGGGAGTCCTCGGGGACGGTCCCCTCCCAGGCCCGCGGGTCGTGCGAGAAGGTCTCGACGTCCCGCAGCACGTCCAGGGCCGCGCGCCGCTCGGTGACGACGTACGCGGGCGCATCCGGCGCGAGTTCCGCCCAGCCGACCGGGCCCTGGGCGCGCAGGGCCGCGTAGTACCCGTGCGGGTTGCGGGCGAAGCCGTCCTCCCACAGGCGCACCGGAGCGGACACGGCGAAGGACTGCTGCGCGGTCATCGGGCCTCCGCCGGCCGGTCGTCGATCAGATGCTGTACGAGGGCGAGCAGTGCGTCGACCGAGGAGTGCGCGTCCCGGGCGTCGCAGGTCACCAGCGGGGTGCCGGGCTCCAGGTCCAGTGCGGCTCGCAGCTGTTCGCCCGTGTGGTGGTCCGGCGCGTCGGGAAACGCGTTGAAGGCGACCGCGTACGGCAGTCCCGCCTCCTCGATCAGGCCCAGCACGTCGAACGAGGCGTCGATCCGGCGGCTGTCCACCAGGACCAGCGCGCCCAGCGCCCCGTAGGAGACGTCCTGCCACAGCGTCCGGAACCGGTCCTGCCCCGGCGTCCCGAACAGGTACAGCACGACCCCGCCGGGCAGGCTGATCCGCCCGAAGTCGATCGCGACGGTCGTGGTCTCCTTCTCCCGCACCCCGTCGAGGTCGTCGACATGCGCCGACGCCTCGGTGAGGTGCTCCTCGGTGTGCAGCGGGCGGATCTCCGACACCGAGTCGATGAGGGTCGTCTTGCCCACCCCGAACGGCCCGGTGACCAGGATCTTCACCAGATCGCGCGCGGAGTCGGGGAGATGTGTGCCGCCCGTGCGGGGCAGCTCACCGGTGCTTGAGGGCGCGGAGGCCATCGGCCACTCTCTTCAGCAGGTCGGGGTCGAACCGTTCGGCGGGCGGGATCGGGGCGCGGGCCCGCACCAGGTCCCGGTCGACGAGGTCGGCGGCCAGCACCCGGACGGCGGAGAACGGCAGCCGCAGCAGCGCCGCCGCCTCCACCACCGTCAGCGCACCGCCGGACAGCAGTTCCAGCAGCGCCTGTTCGGCGGCGGGCAGCCCGGCGGGCAGGGGAGAACCGTCGCGGGTGAGCACCGTCAGCCGTTCCAGGTGCGGACGACTGGGCCGGGCCACCCCGCCGGTGGACAGATACGCGGGGACCAGGGGGCGGCCGCCGCGGCGGCCGGTCATGCCGGCGCGCCGCCGTCGGAGCCTCTGGGCGCGGCCGCCATCGCCTTCTCGCCCAGCCGGGCGACCTGCGAGTGCACCCGGTGCGCCAGCAGGTCCAGGCGCACCTCCGGGTCGCCGTAGGCGGCCACACAGGTGCCGTGGTCGGTCGGCACGATCAGCACGTAGCCGTGGTCCGACTCGATGACCACCTGGCGTACCTCGGCCCGGTCCCGGTCCGCGAACGCGGCGGCCGCGGCCCGGCAGGCACCCTGCACGGTACTGGTGATCGCGGCGACCCGCTCGGCGCTCGCCCGGGACAGACCGTCGGTGTGACCGGTCGCGAGACCGTCCCGGGTGAGCAGAACGGCGGCCAGTACATGCGGTACCTGCAGGACGGGGTCCAGCACCCATGCCGTGTCGCCCGTGTCGCGGCTGGTCATCTGTCCGCTCCTCCTTCGTCGTCGGTCCGATGGGAATCGGGCGTGGTGGCCCGCTTGGGGCCGCGTGCCGCCGCGGTGCCGTACTGCAGGGCCGCGAGCGCGGCGGCGGCCTCCTCGGGGCGGCGCGCGGCCGGCTGCGACGGGGGTGCGCCGGGCGCGACGGCAGGGCTACGACGGCGCCGCCGCGGCAGACCGCCCAGGTCCCCCGGTTCCTGGTGGCCGGGGGCGGTGGCGCGTGCGTGCTCGGGGCCGGGGCCTGCGCCGGCGGACCCGGGTGCCGGAGCACGGGACGCGGACGACCCGTCCGGCGCCGCCTCGCTCCCGGCCGTCTCGCGGACGCCATCCTCACGCACGGGGGTCTCGTGCACGGGCGTCTCGACCACGGCTGTCTCAGGTCCGGCCGTCTCGGAGGCGGGTGCTCCGCGCACGGCTGTCTCGGGCACGGGTGTCTCGGGTCCGGCCGCTTCATGGACGGCCTTCTCGGTTGCGGCCGTTGCGCGTGCGCCGGTTTCGCGGGACGGATGCTCGCGGCGGGTCGGCCGTTCGCGGGTCGAGCGTGGCGCGCTGGCCGACGGCGGACGTTCGCCGGGGTCGACCCGACAGAGCAGATGACTGTCCACCCGCAGCACCGCGCGCACCCCGCCGTAGGGCGACGGGGAGGTGACGTCGACGTGCAGGTCGAACTGGCGGGTGAGCTGGCCCACCGCGGCCAGACCCATCCGCGGCGGGTCCCCGAGGTCGGTCAGCAGAACCGGGTCGCTGCCCGCCACCAGCCGCTGCGCGCGGGCCCGTTCGTCCTGCGTCATGCCGAGGCCCGCGTCGTCGACGGTGACGCACACCCCGTGGTGGACGTGTTCCAGGTTGACCACGACGTCGGTGTCCGGCGCCGAGTGGCGCAGTGCGTTGTCGAGGAGCTCGGCGACGATGATGGCGACCGGCTCCACCGCGTGCGACACCAGGGCGGTGCCGGGTTCCAGGTGGTTGTGCACCCTGACCCGGTGGTACCCCGCGAGCCGGGCCTGGCCGCCGGTGACGGCGTCCACCACGTGGGACTCCTCGCGGGCCAGGCCCACCCAGGCCCCGCACACCACGGCAGCCACCTGCGCCCGCCGCAGCGACTGCTCGTTCTCGTGGTCGAGCGCGAACAGCGTCTGCGCCAACTCCGGTTCGTCGTACTGCTGTTGCAGACCCCGCAGGGCGTCCTGCAGACGGTACAGCGCGGCCTGGATCTCCCGGGTCGCACCGCGCAGTCCGGCCTGGGCGGCGGCGTCGATCCGGACCCGCTGCGCGGTCAGCTCCTCGCGCAGCGCGGTGAGCACGTACTCCAGCGCGATCCCGGTGGGAGAACCCGGCGTGTGCTGCCGGGCGGGTCCCGGCACCCTGAGGTGCGGATGGGCCAGCTGTGCGGCGGCCGCGGGCATCCGGCGGGCGGCGAGATGCTCGATCTCGGTGATGAACGCGCCCTCGGCGCCTTCCAGCCGGGCGCGCGACTCCGCGACCTCGGCCCGCAGCGCGGCGTTCTGGCGCCGGGAGTGCCACAGGCCGCCGCCGAGGACGAGCGCGGAAAGCGTTCCGGCGGCGAGACCACCGGCCACCAGTTCCGGTAATTGGATCATGGAGTCGGTTTCCAGGGGGTAGGGCAGCAGTGGGCAGGAGGAAGCCCTGGGGCCCCTCCCATGTGGCGCTCGCAGCACAGTACACACCGTCATTGACCGGCCTCGCGCGGTGAATCGACACATCACTTCGAATCCGGCCGCCGACTGTTCGCTTCTGTGTCAACTGTCGGAAATGCCTTGTGCGGATGAGGAGTTGCCCCCTGGAGTGGCCCGGGTCGTCACCGGGTGGCCGAGGCCGGCGCCGGCAGGTCGTAGACGTGGGCCGGGGAGATGGTCCGGGTGATCGCCTGGCCGAACAGGGTGCTGGGCTCGATGCCGCCGTGGTAGCTGATGTCGGTGTTCAGCAGTACGGCCACCGTCGTGCGCGCCGAGGGCAGGTACACCGTCAGGGCCTCGTAGCCCGGCAGTGAGCCGTTGTGCCCGATCCAGCCCTGTACGTCGAAGATGCCGAGGCCGTACCCGGCGCCCGTGATCCCGGTCGGGGGAGTGGTGAGTCGCTGCTTCTGGGTGGCGGGGCTGACCATGGTGCTGCCGTCGGGGAAGACTCCCGTGGCGGCCGTGCGCGCCCAGCTGTGCAGATCGGCCAGGTCCGAGATCATCGCGCCCGCCGCCCAGCCCCAGGACGGGTTCCAGTCGGCGGTCCGAGCCACCTTCCCGTTCGCTGTCTGGTCGGTGTAGCCCTGGGCGTGCGGGGTGGGGAACTCGTTCCCGGTCGGGAACACGGTCCGGTGCATGCCCGCGGGGGCGAGGACGTGCTGCCCGATGTACGCGCCGAGTCGCTGTCCGCTCTCCTTCTCGACGAGCAGGCCGAGCAGGATCAGGTTGGTGTTGGAGTAGGAGAACTTCGCCCCCGGCGGGAACATCACCGGGTGCCTGAAGGAGTAGGCGAGCAACTGCTGCGGGGTGAAGGCACGTTGCGGATCAGCGGTCAGCGCCTTGAAGAAGCCGCCGTCCTCGGAGTAGTTGAACAGCCCGCTGCGCATCCCCGCCAGGTCCCGCACGGTGATCCGGTCGCCGTTCGGCACGCCGTCGAGGTACTTGCCGATGGGGTCGTCCAGGCCGACCTTGCCCTGGTCGACCAGTTGCAGCACCGCCGTGACGGTGAACATCTTGGTCTCGCTGCCGATCCTCATGTACAGGTCGGGCGACATCCGTTGACCGGTCGTCCTGTTCGCGACCCCGAACGAGCGAACGTAGTCGCGCTGCCCGGGCGTCCAGACGCCGACGATCACGCCCGGCACGTGCGCCTCGCGCATGACCTGCTGTACGGCCGCGTCGAGCCGGCGGGCCACGGCCGGAGTCATGGCTTGTACGTCCGGACTCCCGGAGGGCGACGGCGCGGGCGAGGACGAGTGCACGGCGGACACGGCCGGTACGGCGGGCGGCGCGGCGGCGAGCGGTACGGTCAGTGCCCCCAGCGCGACGGTGATCGCGGCGCAGACGCGCAGCCTGGCGGGTGAGCAGGACATGGGCTGACTCCAAGCACGTGTGGGGTGACCGTGCGGTGGGGTCGGACGTCAGAACCCTGGGTTCACAGGATACGAGCGTCTGCCCGAGGCCGCCTGCCGGCCGGCCCGCTACTCGTGGCTCACCGGCCGCAGCACCGCGAGCGTGGCGTTGGCCTCGCGCAACGCCAGTTCGAGCGTGCCCGGGGAGTGCAGCGTGCCGGCTCCGTCGGGGGGCACCAGCCATTCCAGGCTGCGCCCGGCCCGGTACGGCGGCGGGGCGGCTACCCACGACCCCTTGGTGGCGTACCGCAGCCCGGCGCCGATCCATCCGCCGGCCGGATCGGGCGGCACGAAGAAGCCGACCCGGTGCGCCGCGCTGTCGATCAGGGTCGGCCCCGGCACCGGCAGCGAAGGCCGCCACAGCAGGTCCAGCGCGAGCAGGCCGAGCCGGTCCGGCACGCTCAGCACGTCCCAGAAGCGGCCCGCCTCCAGCAGCGAGACGCCCTCCCCGTGGTCCCACTCCCACTTGCACGCCCGGGGGTCCGCCGCTGCCGCCGCGAGCCATTCCACGCCCTGCATCCACATCGTGTTCGCCATCCGCTGCTCCGGCACTCGCTTCATCGGTCCGCCGACCCGGCACATGCATGCTGGTAGATATTTCTAAGTGGCGGAAGGGGTGGCGAACCCTGGCGTTTTGGGGTGTTTGTTCGAACATCGAGCACCTGGGCCAGAGTGGGCGCGACGCCCGGGTCCCCGACGCCGACGGGCGCGGTGCACCTCAGCCGAAGAAGGGCGTCAGGACGAGCATGGTGGCGTCGTCACGGACCTCGCAGCGCCTGACCAGATCGGTCCACACCGCCTCGGTGAGCTCGGCGTCCGTGCCGGTGAACCCGGCCAGCCGCGCCGGGAGCGGATAGAAGCGCCCCGCCCGGTCGCGGGCCTCCCAGACCCCGTCCGAGGCGAGGAACAGCCGGTCACCGCGCCCCAGCTCGACCGTCATCTCCTTGGGCGGCTCCACTCCCGCGAGCCCGAGCCCCAGCGGAGCCGCCGACGCGACGGCGAGTTCCTGGGCCCGGCCGTCGCGCAGCAGCACCGGTGCCGGGTGACCGCAGGCGACGATCCGCACCGACCGCAGATCGGCCGAGAACTCCAGCAACAGGGCGGTGGCGAACAGCTCGGCGTTCGGCACGCCGTCCGAGTCCGCCAGCAGCCGGCGGTTCATCCGCGCCGCGACCGCTTCCAGGTCGGGCTGGTCGAGCACCGCCTCCCGGAACGCGCCGAGCAGCGCCACCACGGTGGCGACGGCGGCCAGCCCGTGCCCCCGTACGTCCCCCATCACGGCTCGTACCCCGTACTGCCCGTCACGTACGTCGAAGAAGTCCCCGCCGACCAGCGTGCCGTGCTGCGCGGCCCGGTACAGCCCCGCGCACCCCACCGCGCCGACCCGCTCCGGCAACGGCGGCAGCACCGCCCGCTGCACCGCCTCTCCCACCGCCCGCTCGGTGAGCAGCTGGGCGTCCCGGTGACTGCGCACATAGGACACGAACACGCTCAGTACCGCCACGAAGGTGACCGTGAGCAGGTCGGTGTCGCCGGGATGGTTGAGGTGGGTGGCGGGCACGTTGAGCAGCAGCACCACCAGGATGCTGAGCACGGCCGTCGCCAGCGGCCCGTAGGAGAGGACTGCCAGCGGCGGGATGGCTCCCAGGAGGAAACCGAAGTCGTGGCCGTCCGGGCTGACCAGCGTCGCCACGGTCACCGCCGCGAGCAGGGCGATGGGCAGCACCCGCACCCAGCGCGGCGGGGGCGCTCCCTGCAGCCAGCCACGACCGTCCCGGTAGCCACGCGGCGACCAGCCGCGCACCGATGTCACATCCCCAAGCTACGCCCGTGCCCCTGCCCGGTCCCACCGGCACCTGGTAAAACACGCGGTCCGTCAGTCGGCGTCCGTGCCCAGCACGGTCTCCGCCTCCGCGAGGATCTCGGTGACCCGCAGGCCGAACACGGCGTCGCACGGGTGCGCGCGGCCGGTGCGGGCGGCGCTGAGCAGGGCATCGACGGCCCTGGTCAGGGCGGGCACGGCGCCTTCCGCACTCCTGGGCAGCAGCGTCACCCCCGTCTCGCCCCGCAGTTCCACGTCCGCACCGGCCGCCGCCGTGGGTGCGGTGAGGCTCAGTGTCACCGTGCTGGAGGCCCCGGTGGCGTGGTCGAGGACGAGGTGGACGGTGTCCGCGGGGCCGTGCACGGCGGCCGCCACCCGCCGTACGTCGCCCAGCACCGGCAGCAGCACGGACAGGGCGTGCGGGCCCACGTCCCACAGCGCCCCCTTCTCCTTGCGCCACGGCGAGTCGGCGAACGGGCTCTCGCCGGTGAACAGCGAGCCCAGCCACTGCGCCCGAGCCGTGAACCAGCCGCTCTCGGCCGCCTGTTCGCCGATCCACCGCTCCGGCTCCTGCTGGAACCGGGTGGTGAAGAACACCACCGAGGCGACCCGGGCCTGCTCGGCCGCCTCCACCACCGCCCGGGCCTCGGCGACCCGGATCGCGAGGGGCTTGTCCAGCAGCAGATGACAGCCGGCCCGCGCGGCCCGCACCGCCAGTTCCGCCTGCACGGCCGGAGGGAGCGCCACCGCCACCGCGTCGACGTCGGCGAACAGTGCGTCCACGTCGTCGTACGCCCGGACGCCGTACTCCCGCGCCAGCTCCGCCGCGGCCTGCGGGCGGCGGCCCCACACCCCGGCGAAGTCCAGCGAGCCGTGTCCCGCCAGCGCGGGGGCGTAGGCCGCCCGCGCCCAGGGGCCGGTCCCCAGCAGTCCGATGCGCATCTCCCGTTCCTTTCTCCGTGCTCTGCTCCACACCGTCGCCCGGCCCGTCAGGGGGCCGTGCTCCGCCCGCCGCCGGCATAGGACCGGCACCGCCCGATGCCGTCCGCCAGCCACCCGGCGATGCTCTCGGCGATGGGCTGCCCGGTGTCCATCTCGACGAACCCGAACTGGCCCGACTGGTTGCACTCCAGGAACCACCAGATGCCGTCGGCGTCCTCCGCGAAGTCGAAGGCACCGTAGGCCAGCCCGGCGTCCTTCATATACGAGTGAACGGCCTCGGCGACTCGCAGGGGCACCTCCGCTTCCTGCCAGGGGGAGACGGACGGGGCGAACCGGACGTCCACGTCGTCGGGATGGGCGTCCGGGTGCACCGGCTTGCGGGCGGCCAGCAGCCGCTCGCCGACCACCGTCAGCCGGATGTCGGCCCGCTTGGCGACCCGACGCTGGAGCAGCGTCGGCCCGAACGCCACGGCCGCGAAGTCGGTGTCCGGTGCCACCCTGCTGGTCGGCACCGCCCGCGGCGGCTCCTGGGGGTGCGCCCCCGACACCGGCTTCACCACCAGATCCGGGAACCGCGCCGCGAACTCCCGGGCCGCCTGGGGGAACGTCGTGATCAGCGTGGCGGGCACGGCGAGTCCGCTGCGCTGGGCCAGTCGCAGCTGCCACGGCTTGTGGCGCGCCTGGCGGGCCGCGTCCGGATGGTTCATCCAGCGCGCCTCGGTTCCGCGCAGCATGCCGTACAGCGCCTGCGCGGACTCCTCGGACAGCCAGGGCGACGGCTGGGCGGCCCGCGAGGCCGCCACCCCCGGCCTGCGTACCCAGATGGAGCGCAGGCCGTCCACACTCACCAGGCGCCCGTTCACGGACAGGTGTCCGCGGCTGACGCCCTGCACATACTCGCCCGACAGGGCCACCCCGCTGGTGAGGTCGGCGGGGTCGAGGCGGACGACGGGCACGGATGCCTCGTGCAGCCGGAGGACCACCATGTCCGCCGTCACGTCCTCGTCATTGGTCAGGATGAGCACGGTCATCGTCGGGTTCCGCGCTCAGTCGTCGAAGTGGGTCTTGGAACCGGCCGTGGACGTCGTGGTCCCCAGGGCCCTGAGCGTTGCGTGATCGGTGGCTGCGATCCGGCCATCGTGGAGAACGTTCAACTGCAGTCCGGAGTCATACGCGTACGGAGTGGTGACGTCCAACTGCACAGCGGGGCGTGCGTAGTTGAGCGCGAACGGTTGCATGGTCTCTCCCTGTTTCGTTCTTCCATGCACTTATACGATTCGAACGCGTGGTTGGTTTCCTTACTCTGCGTAATCTCAGCCCCAATTAAGAGGTTGTTAAGGAAACAGCGCCCGATCGCCGCCGTAAGTGGCCGATTTCACATGCCGGTCCGACGTGTGACGGGGTCAAATGCCCGCGATTCTCCGGGATGTCGCGAGGGCCTGTTCGGCGTAGCTCCGCCCGAAGAGGGCGGCATGCACCAACAGCGGGAACAGCTGGTGCAGGCCGATGCGCTCCGCCCAGCCGTCGGCCGGCGGAGCGGCCTCCTGGTAGGCGTCCAGGATCCGGTCCAGATGGGGGCAGCCGAAGAGCCGGAGCATCGCCAGGTCGGTCTCGCGGTGTCCGCCGTGCGCGGCCGGATCGATCACCCGGACCGTGCCGTCGGCGCCCCACAGCACGTTGCCGTTCCACAGGTCGCCGTGCAGCCGGGCAGGCGGCTCGGCCGGCCCGGCGAGCTCCGGCAGTCGCTCGCAGACCCGTTCGACCACCACGGCCTCCCGGGGCCGCAGGGTCCCGCGGTCGACCGCCTCGCGCAGGTACGGCAGCACCCGGTGCTCGGCGTACCAGTGCGGCCAGTCGCTGCCGGGCTCGTTGCGCATCGGGGCGAGGCCGATCCAGGCATCGCGCGGGCCGTGCGGTGGTGCCGCCCCGAAGGCCGGGGCTCCGCAGGTGTGCAGGGCGGCCAGTGCGCGGCCGAAACGTATGGCCGCCCCGGCGCTCGGGGGGTCGGTGGTGACCCGTTCGGTCACCAGCCACCGCTCGTCGTGCCCGAGCACCTCCGGCACCGGAACCGCCCGGGCCGCGGCCAGCCAGCGCAGACCGGCTGCCTCGGCCTGCACCGCACCGGATCGTTCGGCGCGCTTGACCATGGCGGCAGCGCCGTCCGCCAGTGTCACCTCTGTCAGGCTGCCGGACAGTGCCCGCCCGGCCGAGACCGGCCGCCCGGTGAGCCGGGCGGCCGCCGCGCCCGGACCTTCGTCGCCGTCGACCACGGCCACCAGGGTACGGGCCGCTCCCGGCCAGGGGCCTGAGGCGCCCCGGTGGGGGCGCTGCGGGTGTCAGGAGCCCCAGGTGCCCTGGTCGACGGCGCAGGTCCAACCCGTGCCGTGCAGTGCGAACTTCACCTTGTAGGTGTGGGTGTTCAGCAGGTGCGTCTGCACCCTCACCCCGAGGCTGGTCTTCTTCTTCAGGGTCGCCGTGTACACCGACACCGTCGTCGACGTCCGGTGGGTGACCTTGCCGCCCGTGGGGTTGGCGGTGCCGAAGCGGATGTTCTTGACGTCCGTCACGGTGAACGTCACCTTCGTGAAGTTCTTCGTGGTGCTCTTGTTCTTGACGGCGAAGTAGAGACCGCCGTTGGTCACCCAGTTGCCCGAGTTCACGTAGAAGCGGCTCGGGTAGACGATGTCGACCGGGCAGCCGGTGCTCTGCGGCACCTCCGTCCGCGCGGACGCGCCTGAGGCGAGACCGAGTTGGGCGACGGTGACGACGCCGACGGCGGTCAGGACCCCGAACGATGTGCGCATGCGGTTCATGGCGGTGATACCCCCCTGTGGTACTCATCGGAACTTAGCGAAGAGTCCCACGTTTCTCGTCCCGAAGCGGTCGGTTTTCCCCCGTCAGGGTGCATTCGCCCGTCCTGTGCCCCGCGACCCTGACGTTCTCCGTGCTCCTGGCGCGGAGGGGGAGAACCGAGTAACTCCCTTGTTGCGCAAGCATTGACGCGCCCCATGCGCCCCTCTAGTTTCTGATCGGTTTTCCGAACCTTGTCCGAGATCCCGGACAATCCCCCCTCGTCTGGAGCGCACATGAACGGCACCCCTCTGTCGCGCCGCACCTTCCTCGGCGCGGCCGCGACCGTCCCCCTCGCCGCCACCGGTGCCCTCGCCCTCGGTGCCGGAAGCGCCCAGGCCGCCACCAACTCGGCCTATGTGATGTGTTACTTCACCGAGTCGCCGGACATGCTGGCCGCCAACTACGGCCTGCACCTGGCCGTCAGCACCGACGGTCTGCAGTGGACCCCGCTCAACCAGAACGACCCCGTCGCCACCCCCACCGCAGGCTCGCTCGGCCTGCGCGACCCGTTCATCCTGCGCAAGCAGGACGGCACCTTCGTGGTCCTCGCCACCGACCTCAACGGCACCGACTGGACCTACGTCAGCCAGTACATCCACGTCTGGGACTCCACGGACCTGCGCACCTTCACCGGCTACCGGCGGGTCAAGCTGCACGACATGAACACCCACGCCTGGGCGCCCGAGGCGTTCTGGGACCCCGGGCGCGGTCAGTACGGCATCATCTACTCCGCCGTGAACTCCAGCGGCCACAACGTCATCATGATCAACTACACCGGCGACTTCGTCGCCGCCGGTGACCCCCAGGTCTTCTTCGATCCCGGCTACGACGTCATCGACGGCGACCTGGCCGTCGGCGTGGGCGGCGTCAACTACCTGTACTTCAAGAAGAACTCGACCCTGGTCGGCGCCCGCTCCACCTCGCTGGACCCGGGCAGCTTCACCGAGTTCAGCACGGCCGTCTCGCACAACGGCACCGAGGCGCCGGAACTGGTCAAGTCCCTCACCTCCAGCTCGACCTGGTACCTCTGGGGCGACACCTGGAGCCCCAACGGCGTCTTCTACGTCTGGGGGACCGGCGACCTGTCCGCCGGCACCTGGACGGCACTCGACCAGAAGACCTACACCCAGCCGCTCAACTCCAAGCACTGCGGCATCCAGCCGATCACCTCGACCGAGTACGCCGACCTCGTCGCCAAGTGGGGCACCCCCGCCTGGAACCGGCTGAAGTCCTACAACTACCCGGCCCGGTACGTCCGGCACAGCAACTTCGTCGGCCGCATCGACGAGTACGCCTTCGACCCGTACACCGACGGCATGTGGAAGCTGGTCCCGGGCCTCGCCGACGGCAGCGGCGTCTCCTTCCAGTCGGTCAACTACCCGACCCGCTACCTGCGCCACTACGACTACCAGATGCAGCTCGACGCGAACGACGGCACGACGACGTTCGCCCAGGACGCCACGTTCTACCGGACCGCCGGCCTCGCCGACTCCTCGTGGTCGTCCTTCCGGTCGTACAACTACCCGACGCGCTACATCCGCCATTCGAACTACGTCCTGCGCATCGACCCCGTCTCCACCGGCGCGGACCAGGCGGACGCCACGTTCCACGTCGGCTACTGACACGGCGGCGGGTCCGCCGGGCGGCGACACGCCGACGGCGGGCCCATGCCCGCCCGGACGGCGGTGCGGCCGACCGCGGGATTGACCCAGCCGGGCGGTGTTGGGCGTGTCGTCGCCACGGATGGGCGGCCCGGATGGTGCCGGGCGCGGAGCTGGCTGACGGTGGTTCATGTCGGAGCCGGGTCGTTTCAGCTGATGGAGTATCGGCGCCCGGCCACGGCGGAAGGACATAGAGATGCGTTCTGCCCGCATGATCCTCGCGACGACGGCCGCCACCGCGGCCCTGGCGTTCGCCGCTCCCACCGCCCAGGCCGCGGGTTCGGGGGACCGCGACGACGGGGGCCGTGACGACAGCTCCTACAGCAGCAACGACAGCAAGTTCGACCCCGAGACCTACAAGGGCAAGGGCGACGACGAGCAGGGCGGCAAGGGAGACAAGGGAGACAAGGGAGACAAGGGGGACAAGGGGGACCGGGGGAAGGACGAGGGCGGTTCCTGGGGTGACGACGAGGAGAGCGACCGTCCGCACGGCGGCATGCACACCGGTGGCGGCGCCCTCGCCACGCCCGGTGTCACGGCCGGCGGGCTGGCCGTCCTCGGCGTAGCGGCCTCGGGTGCCTACGCGCTGCGGCGCAGGAGAGTCGCCGGGCCCGTGTCCTGATGGGCATAGGAATACGGGGCCGCGGCCGCCGCCGGCGCTCGACACGCCGACGGCACCGCGGATCCCGTCTCCCGTCCCTCCCGCTGCCGTGCCCCAGAAAGGTGACCCCGATGGCAGCTGGCCCTTCCTCTGCGAACCCCAGCGCCCCGAACCCCAGCGCCCCGAACCCCAGCGCCCCGAACCCCAGCGCCCCGGACGCCGACGACCCCGTCGGCGCGGCCGACACCCGGCGCGGCGGGCTGCTGCCCGTGTGGGGCGTGGCCCTCGTGCTGCTGGCCGTGGCGCTGATCGGCGGACACGACAAAGCCTCCGACGACGCCGGCGGCGGGACCCCGGCCCGGCGCACCGGCGCCGCCCCCTCGGCCGATCCGCAGCGGACCGGTGAGGCGCTGCCCCGGTCCGTACCGACCCGCCTGCTCATTCCGAAGATCTCCGTCGACGCCCCCTTCACCGCCCTCACCATCAGCCCCTCGGGCCAGCTCGAACCGCCGCCCGCCGACAACACCAACCTGGTCGGCTGGTACTCCAAGGGCGCCGCGCCCGGTGAGGCGGGCACCGCGATCATCGCGGGCCATGTCGACACCAAGGTGTCGGCGGCCGTCTTCGTCAGACTGGACGAACTGGAGCGCGGCGACCGTTTCACGGTGGACCGGGCCGACGGCACGACGGCTCAGTTCGTGGTCGACGACGCCGAGACCTTCCCGAAGGACGACTTCCCCAGCGACCGCGTCTACGCGGACACCCGCCGCCCGGAGGTCCGGCTGATCACCTGCGCGGGCGACTACGACCACGACGTCAAGGACTACACGGAGAACCTGGTCGTCTTCGCCCACCTCGTCTGACCTCGAACGCAGGACGAAAGCGTGGTTCAGCCGCCTGTCGACTCCCGCACCACCAGGCGGAAGGGACTGACGAACTCCTCCCGTTCCGGTCCGGGCCCGGACCGGTCGATCCGTGCGGCCAGCAGGGCGACCGCGCGTTCGGCCATCAGGTCGTGGTCGGGGTCGACGGTCGACAGGGAGGGGACGAGGTACGCGCTCTCGTCGACGTTGTCGAAGCCGACCACCCTGACCTGCTCCGGCACCCGGACCCCGGTGTCGGCGAGAGCGCGCAGGACGCCCATGGCCACCGTGTCCGTCACACAGAACACCCCGTCGAAATCGAGGCCGCCCGTCACCTTCTCGCGCATCCGGCGGGCCGCTTCCTGCATGGTGAGCGAAGCGACCGTCACGACGAGGTCCGGGTCCGCCGCCAGTCCCGCGGCGGACAGCGCCCGCAGGTACCCGGCGTGGCGCAGGCTCGACATGTCGACCTCGCCGCCGAGCCGTCCGCACACCAGGGCGACCCGTCGGCAGCCCCGTTCGAGCAGATGCCGGGTCGCCGCTTCCGCGGCCGCCTCGTTCGGCATGGCGACGTGGTCGACGGGACCGCCGAAGACGCGCTCGCCGAGGATCACCACCGGATGGTCTGCCTCCAGCGCCTCGAGATCGGACCGGTCCATCCCGGCCGTGCTGAGGATGAGTCCGTCGTAGAGCCGGTTGCGGGACAGGGACAGGGCCGCCAGTTCGCTCTCCCGGCGGGCCCCGGTCTGTTCGATGCTCACCCGCAGACCGTGCCGGCCGGCCGCCGTGATGAGGGAGGCGGCCAGCCGGCCGTAGTACGGGCGGTTGATCTCGGGGACGGCCAGGCCGATGGTCCCGGTGCGGCCCTTGCGCAGGTTGCGGGCGGCGACGTTGACCCGGTAGTCGAGCCGGGTCATCGCCTGAAGGACGCGGTCCCGGGTGACCGGGCGGACGTTGGGGTGGCCGTTGATCACGTTGGAGACGGTCATCGCCGAGACTCCGGCCGCCTTCGCCACGTCCTGGATCGTCGCCACGCTCACTCCCGCCTGTCGTCCTCGGCAAGACGATAGAGGGCGGCTCCGTGCGCGGGCAGCTCGGTGACCAGGTACCGGCCGTCGTGAGCGGTGTCGGCACGGGTCCACAGCTCGCGGACGCGGTCACGGGGTCCGGCTCCGACCGATCCCAGGGGCACCTCGAAGCGGCGTGCCTCGTCCGCCAGCGAGAACACCGCCGCGTACCGGGTGTGCCCGTCGGTGTCCCGGGCGGTCCACAGCACCAGATCCCCTTCCCGGAGCACTTCCTGGTTGCCGGTGCTGTGCCACAGGACGTCGAGCGCCTCGTCGTTGGTGAGCAGTTCGATCGTCTCGGGCGGGCTGGTGGGCAGGTCGCCGCCCATCATCAGCGGGGAGCGCGAGACCAGCCAGAGGGTGAGCAGGCTGACCTGCTCGGGGCGGGTGAGGCGGGACATGCGGTCACCGCCCCGCTCGGCGCGGATGCCGATGCGCCCGAGCGGCAGCATGTCCGCGTCCGCCCAGCCGCCCTCTCGCTGCCAGGGCGCCCAGCGCGCCATGCGCGCGAACTGCGCCTCGACGTCCTCCCAGCGGTCCCACAGGTCGTCGCACACCCGCCACATCGTGGCGTGCTCCCGCAGGTGGTCCAGCCGGGCCACCGACATGTCCGTGCCGGGGGACAGGCTCAGCTCGATGGGCCGTCCGCTGCGCTCGACGGCCTTCGCGTAGGCGGCGATCTCCCGTTCGTGGTACGGGAAGAGCATGTCGTCGGCCTTGACGAAGTCGACGCCCCACGCGGCGAACTGGGCGACCTGGGAGTCGTAGTAGGCCTGGGCGCCGGGGTGGTCGTGGTCCAGGCCGTGGTTGTCGGAGTTCCAGGGGCACACCGAGTCGGTGTCGGCCACGTCGGCGGCGGTGAACGCCGTGCCCAGCACCGGGAGTTTCGCCTCTACCGCCCGGCGGGGGATGCCCCGCATGATGTGCAGTCCGAACCGCAGGCCCATGGCGTGCACCCGCTCGGCCAGCGGCCCGAACCCGGCGCCGCCCGCCGCGGAGGGGAACCTGTTCGGCGCGGGCAGCTGGCGGCCGTACTCGTCCAGGACGAGTGGCGCGTCCGGGTTGTAGCCGTGGGCGCGGGCGGTGGGTTCGTACCACTGGATGTCCACGACCACGGTGTCCCAGCCGTGCGGGAGCAGGTGGTCGCGCATGAACTCGGCGTTGGCGAGGACCTCTTCCTCGGTGACGGTGGTGCCGTAGCAGTCCCAGCTGTTCCAGCCCATGGGCGGACGCAGCCGGCGGGCGGGCAGCGGACGTGCGGGTCGGGTCATGTGCGCGCTCCTGGGGGTCACTGCTGGGTCAGGGGAGCCTGGACGGTGACGAACGAGTGGGGCGGGAGGGTGAGGCGCAGTCCGTTCTCGGTCACCGAGGGAACGTCGAACTCCCTCGGCGCGACCGTGGTCGTCGTCTCCGGTGTGTTGTGGGCCTGGAGCCTGTCCGCGGTGAGGATGCGGGCGGTCGTGTCGCCGAGGGTGCCGCCGCGCAGGTCGAGGAGGATGTCGGCGGGCTCGTCGGCGTCGAGGTTGCTCACCGAGATCAGGACCGTGCCGTCCTTGACGCTGGCGGAGGCGGACAGGGTGTCCAGTTCCGCGTCCCCGACCCGGCGCCGGGCGCCCTCGGCGCGTACGTGCACCGGGAGCGACGTGGCGTCCTGGTGGCCCTTGTTCATCTCGAAGACGTGGTAGGTCGGGGTGCGGACCAGGCTGTCGCCGTCGGTGAGGATCATGGCCTGGAGGACGTTGACCGTCTGGGCGATGTTGGCCATGTGCAGGCGGGCGGCGTGCTTGTGGAAGATGTCGAAGTGGGTGCTCGCCACCAGCGCGTCGCGCAGGGTGTTCTGCTGGAACAGGAACCCGGGGTTGGTCCCCGGCTCCACGTCCCACCAGGTGCCCCACTCGTCCAGGACCAGGCCGACCGTGCGGTGCGGGTCGTAGACGTCCATGACCGTGGAATGGCCGGTGAGGATGCGGTCGATCCGGCGGGCCGACACCATGGTGCGGTAGTAGTCGTCGGTGTCGAAGCCGGTCGCGCTGCCCTTGGCCTCCCAGGGGCCCGCGAGGGTGTAGTAGTGCACGGACAGGCCTTGGAAGAAGGTCTTCGGGGTGGCCTCGCAGCCGAAGCAGCTGATCTGCTGCATCAGGGTCTCGGTCCACTTGTAGTCGGCGTCCGAGGCGCCCGAGGCGATCCGGTAGAGCTTGTTGTCGCCGTGGTCGCGGCAGTAGGTGGCGTACTGGCGGGCCAGGTCGGC
>NZ_JBEYFC010000120.1:0-20943 GCF_040634175.1 Streptomyces sp. NPDC007162 | reverse complement strand
GGTCGCTCGAGGTCCTGCCGGTCTACAACACGATACATGCAGATGGGAGGCCCCGCCGTGCTCGGTGACATCGGCCGCGTACTCGTCGAACAGTGGGCCTCCGAGGCACCGCAGAATGGGTCGGTGACCACTCCGTGAAGAACGAGCCGGAGCATGGGCACTCGGCGGATCACCCGTCGATGCCGCTCACCACGATGCAGCACGGGATCTGGCTGTCGCAGCAACTGGCGTATCCGGTCCGGTACCAACTGGCGAGCGCGTTCGAGATCGCCGGAGACCTCGATCCGGAGCTGTACGAGGCGGCCTTCCGGTTCGCCGTGACGGAGACCGAGCCGTTCAGGTCCCGGTTCGCCGTCACGGCCTCGGGGGAGCCGAGGCAATGGGCCGGCCCTCTCCCGGCCTGGCCCGTACCGGTCGTCGACCTCCGACGGGAACCCGCACCGATGGCCGCCGCGCTGGACTGGATGCGAGCGGACCTCCCCCGCCCGCTCGACCTGGAGAACGGTCCGGTGTTCAGGACCGCGTTCCTGCGCCTCTCGAAGGACCGGGTCTGCTGGTATCTGCTCGTCCACCACCTGGTGGTGGACGGCTTCGGCCTGGCTCTGTTCGCCCGACGGCTCGGCGAGATCTACGCCGCGTTGGAGCGTGGCGAGCCCCCGGAGCCCGGCCACCACGTGCCGTTGGACACCCTGCTCGACGCCGAGCGGGCCTACCGCTCCACGCCCGACTTCGCGGCGGACCGTGCGTTCTGGACCGCGAAGATGGCGGGTTGGCCGGGGGCCGTGCGGCCGGGCAGGCCCGCGCCCGCCGCACCAGGGCGGGACCACCTCGGCCGGACGGGCGGGGCACCGGTGCGCGCCGCCTCCCGGATGCCCGCCGACCGGGTGGCCGCCCTCCGCGCCCGGGCACGCGCACTCGACGTCCCCTGGACGGCGGTGGCGACCGCCTCCGCCGTCCTGCTGGACCATGCCCGCAGCGGTGGGGGCGACGAGGTCGTCGTGGGGTTCCCCGTCGCAGGCCGCACCCCGAAGACGGCGGGCGCCGTGACCGGTGCGGCGTCGAACGTGCTCCCGCTGCGGGTACCGGTCGACCCGCGGCGGCCGACCGCGGAACTCGTCCGGACCGTCGACGAGGCGACCACCGTCGCCCTCGACCACCAGCGCTACCGGTACGAGGACCTCCGCCGTGACCTCGGCTTCACCGGGTCCGCGCACGCGCCGTACCAACTGATCGCGAACATCGTGCCCTTCAGCTTCGGCCGCAGTTTCGCCGGGCGACCGATGACCCTCAGACAGCTCAACACCGGAGTGGTGGAGGACCTCTCCGTCATGATCAGGCCGGAACGCGGCCGAGCCGGGCTGATGATCGAAGTGCACGCCGAGGCCGGTCAGTACGAACCGGAGGAGGTCGCCGCCGAGGCCGCCCGCTGTGTACGTCTGCTCGATCAGCTGATCGACGACCCCCGGCGCCCCGCCGGAGAGCTGGAGTTGCTGGCACCGGAAGAGCGCAGGCTGCTCGTACCGGGCGTCGGCACACCAGCGCCCCCCTCGCCCCGTACGCTTCCCGAGCTGTTCGAGCACTGGGCCGCCCGTACCCCGCACGCCCCGGCGGTCGGCCACGGCGACCGGCAGCTCACCTACGCCGAGTTGAACGCGCGCGCCAATCGGCTGGCCAGGAAGCTGATCCGGCGCGGCGCAGGACCCGATCGCACCGTCGCCGTCCTGCTTCCCCGCTCCGAGGACATGGTCACCGCGATCCTGGCGGTGTCCAAGACCGGCGCGGCGTACCTCCCGCTCGACACGGGCTGGCCGCCGGAGCACACGGAGCGCATCCTCGCCGACGCCCAGCCGGTGTGCGTGCTCTCCGGGACGGAGTGGACGGGAGCCGCCGCGACCGCGACCCCGTCTGCAACGAGCGACGCCAACCCGAGCGACGCGGACCGCACGGCGCCGCTGACACCCGACCACGCCGCATACGTCATCTACACCTCGGGGTCCACCGGCCGCCCCAAGGGCGTGGTGGTCCCGCACCGCGGCCCGGTGGCCCTGTTGCAGGCCGGAGCCGCCGAGTTCGGTCTCGGCCCCGACGACACCTGGACCATGTTCCACTCCTGCGCTTTCGACTTCTCCGTGTGGGAGATATGGGGCGCCCTCGCGCACGGTGCTCGACTGGTGGTCGTCCCCCGCGAGGTGAGCCGCTCCCCCCGGGACTTCCTCGACCTGCTGGAGCGAGAGCGTGTGACCGTGCTCAGCCAGACGCCCTCCGCTTTCCGGTCGCTGGAGCAGGCGGAGGCCGAAGCGCCGGAGCGTTGGCGGGAACTGGCCCTGCGTCGGATCATCTTCTGCGGTGAGGCGCTCTCCCCGGCCGTCGTACGGTCCTGGTACGGGCGGCACCAGGACTCCGGGCCCGTCCTGGTCAACACGTACGGCATCACCGAGACCGCGGTCCTCTCGACCCGGCTCGACCTGGACCATGACCACGGCACGGCGCGGGTCGTCCCGATCGGCAAGGCCATCGCCGGCACCCGGCTGTATGTGCTGGACGACCAGCTGCGCCCGGTGCCTCCCGGGGTGGCCGGTGAGCTGTATGTCGCGGGTTCCGGTGTGGCCAGGGGTTATCTGCGCCGCGCCGCGCTGACGGCGCAGCGTTTCGTGGCCGACCCCTTCGGCCCCGCCGGGTCCCGGCTGTACCGCTCGGGCGACCTCGTACTCGCCCGTCCGGACGGCTCACTGGAGTATCTAGGCAGGGCGGACGACCAGGTCAAGATCCGCGGCTTCCGGATCGAACCGGCCGAGGTCGAGGCGGCGCTGCTGGCCGCCCCGGGCGTGGCAGGCGGCGCCGTGCTGGCGAGCTCCGGTGTCGCGCGCGGTCCGGCCCGCACCGGAACGGACGGCGGACAGGGGGCCGACGGGGCCGCGCAGTTGGTGGCCTACGTCATCCCCGCCCGCGAGGCGGCGGCGGACCCCGGGCCGGCTCTCGCCCGGCTGCGGGAATGGCTGCGCACGCGGCTTCCGGCGCATCTGGTCCCGTCCCTGTTCGTCCCGCTCGACAGGCTGCCGCTCACCCCGAACGGGAAGCTGGACCGGGCGGCGCTCCCTTCTCCCCACACCCGCGCGCACACACCCTCACGCGCCCCGGGCACGCCCCTGGAGGCCGGACTGGCCGGACTCTACGCCGACCTGCTCGGCCTGCGGCGGGTGGGCGCCGACGACGACTTCTTCGACCTCGGGGGCGACAGCCTGCGGGCGACACGGCTGGTCGCCATGGTGCGCCGGGCCGGCCTCGGCGCCCGGGCGGAGCTGGATGTCAGGGACGTCTTCGCGCACCCGACCGTCGCCGGGCTCGCCGCTCATCTGGGTGACGCCGGTCATCCGGGCGGCACCTCCGCGACATCGGGGCCCCGGCCCGTCCCTCGGCTTCCGTCGGCCGCGGACCGGGGTGCCGAGCCGGTCCCGCTCTCCTTCGGCCAACGGCGCTTCTGGTTCCTGCACAAGCTTGCCGGTCCCGACAGCACCTACAACGTCCCTCTGGTGCTGCGCTGGGACGGTGAGCTGGATCAGGAGGCGCTCCGTGCCGCCCTGGGCGATCTCACGGCCCGGCACGAAACCCTGCGCACCCTCGTGCAGCAGCGGGACGGCCAGGCGGTCCAGCACATCCTGCCGGTCACGGCCGCGCGCCCGGCCCTCACGGTCGAACCCCGCACCCCGGACCGGCTGCCCGACGCGTTGCGCGCCGCGGCCGGCCGGCCTTTCCGACTGGAGAGCGAACTCCCCCTGCGCGCGGTTCTCTTCACCACCGGGACCTCGCGCGGGCAGACGTTGCTCCTGCTGCTCCACCACATCGCCTGCGACCGCGCCTCGCTGCCGCGGCTGCTGGACGACCTCGGCACCGCGTACCGGGCGCGCGTCTCCGGTGAGGCCCCTGACTGGTCACCGTTGCCCACCCAGTACGCCGACTTCACACTGTGGCAGCGCGAACTGCTCGGCACCGACGACGCGCCCAGCGCCCTGCGGGCCGGTCAGCTCGCCTACTGGGACAAGGCCCTGGCCGGTCTCCCGGAACGCATCCCGCTCCCCACCGACCGCAGGGAGCAGACGCCGTCCGGGCACCCGGAGCGCACCACAGGCGACACGGTCGCCTTCACCGTGCCCGCGGACATACACAGACGGCTCCTGGAGGTGGCCGCGGACGCGCAGGCCAGCCTCTTCCTGGTGCTGCACGCCGGACTGGCCGCGCTGCTCACCCGCCTCGGCGCGGGTACGGACATCCCGATCGGCACGGCGGTCTCCGACCGCATGGACGCCGGGCTCGACGGCCTCGTCGGATTCTTCGTGAACACGCTCGCACTGCGCACGGACACATCGGGAGAGCCGACCTTCCGTGAGCTGCTCGGCCGGGTCAGACAGGCCGACCTGGCGGCCTTCGCCCACCAGGACGTCCCCTTCGACCTGGTCGTGGAGGCGCAGGGGCCGCGGCGGGCGGCGAGCGGGCAGGCCGTGTTCGGCCGGGCCCTGTTCCAGGTGATGCTCGTTCTCACACCGTCCCTCCCCGAAAGGCTGGAGCTGCCGGGCGGGTCCGCGACGGTGGACCTGGTCGACCGGGGTTCCGCCGGGTTCGACCTGACCTTCGGCCTGTTCGAACGGCGGGACGCCGACGGCACCTGTCGCGGACTCGACGGCGTGGTCGAGTACCGGACCGAGCTGTTCGACCGGCTCACCGTCGAGGCCCTTTGCACCCGCTTCACACGGCTGCTGTGTACGGCCGCCGTCACCCCGGACATCCCGGTCCACGACATCGACCTGTCCGTCAGGTGAATCACTCATCGCCATTCACAGGGGGTTTGTCATGCCGTCGCAGGAGCCCATCAGGGTGCGGGTCGCCGCAGCCGAGTTACCGCACCACGATCCTCTGAAGCTGTACGAGCGTCTGCGGGAGACGTGCCGGGCGGAGGACGTCTTCCTCTTCGAGAGCACGGACGGTGCCGCACCCGACCGCCGGTCCGCCGTCGTCGGTCTGGGCCGCCTCGCCGAGATCCGGGTCTTCGCCGGACACGTGGAGATCGACGGCGTGCCGGGCGTGGCGTCGGTGCTGGCTCTGGTCGCCGAGGAGGCGGGACTGCTCCCCGAGGATTCGCCGCGCGCCGTCGCAGCGAGCACACGACGACTGCGGACACCCGACCCTGCCGCCGTCTGGCGGCTGCTGCCGCTGGCCCAGCACGTCTTCGAGGTGGACACCGACCTGCCCGAGACCTCGTACGCCTTCGGCTTCCTGACCTCGCTCGCCTACGAGTCCGTCTGGCACATGGAGACGCTGCCACCCCGCTCGAAGAAGGCGAACGGGCCCGACATCACGCTCACCCTCTTCCGGGACGCCGTGTGGTACGACCTGGCCACGGGCACGGTGCGGCATGCCGCCGCCGAGAGCGCGGCGTTCGGGGACCGCTCACCTGACGTCCCGTCCGTGTCGGACCTGGCCGCCCGGGCAGCCCGCGAGCCGGGCGGTACCGGCGCCGACCCGGTGCCCGCGGCTCCCGCTCCCTCGTCCGTGCACGACACCGTCGGCCGCGAGACGTTCCTGTCGTGGGCCGACCGGTGCCTGGAGCACATTCGGGTCGGGGACATCTACCAGATCCAGATCGGCCACCGCATCGACGTACGCACCGAGCTCACCCCCGTCGACGTGTACCGGCGGCTGCGCGCCCGCAACCCCTCGCCGTACATGTATCTGATGCCCCGCGCCGGCAACCTGCTCATCGGTGCCAGCCCCGAGCTGTACTTCCGGATCGAGGGCGACCAGCTCGAGATGCGTCCCATCGCGGGCACCGCGCGCCGGGGGCCGGACGACGAGGAGAACGCCCGGTGCGTCAAGGAGATGCAGGAGAGCACGAAGGAACGCGCCGAACACGTCATGCTGGTCGACCTCTGCCGCAACGACATCGGGCGGGTCAGCCGCCCCAGCACGCTGCCGGTCGACCGGCTGATGGCCGTGGAGTCCTACTCGCACGTCTTCCACCTCGTCTCCACGGTCACCGGACGTCTCGACGAGGGCATGGGCACCTGGGAAGCGGTGCGCGCGACGTTCCCGGCGGGGACGATGACCGGCGCGCCCAAGGTGCGGGCCATGGAGATCATCGACGGTCTCGAACAGGAGCGACGCGGCAGCTACGCGGGCGCCGTGGGGCTGGTGGACGTGCGCGGGTGGAGCGAACTCGCGCTGTGCATCCGCTCGATCGAGTACGACGGAGCCACGTACTCCACGCAGAGTTCGGCGGGCCTGGTGGCCCAGTCGGACACCGCGTCCGAATGGCGGGAGACGCTGGCCAAGATGGGCGCCGCCTACTGGGCGCTCACGGGGGAGGAACTGCGATGAACGTGTTGTTGATCGACGCGTACGACAGTTTCGTGCACATCATCGACCAGTACCTGCGCCACCTCGGTGCGCAGACCCGGGTCGTGCGCTCGCTGACCCGGTCCGCCGACGAACTCGCCGGGTACGAACCGGATGCCGTGGTCCTCGGGCCGGGTCCCGGGCATCCGGCCGAGTCGGGCCATGTGGAGCTGGTGCAGGAGTTCGCCGGCCGGGTGCCGCTGCTCGGCGTGTGCCTGGGCCACCAGGCCATCGCCCTGGCCTACGGCGGCCGGATCGAGGTGGCCGGCCAGGTCATGCACGGGCGGACCAGCACCGTGCAGCATGACGGCACGGGCCTCTTCGCCGGTCTCGGCCACACCCTGCAGGCCGCGCGCTACCACTCCCTCGTGGTCGCCCGACCCGTTCCCGAGGTCCTGCAGACCACGGCCGTCGCCGTCGACCACGGCTATGTGATGGGCCTGCGGCATCGCACCCTGCCCGTGGCGGGCGTTCAGTTCCACCCCGAGTCCGTGATGACCACCGGGGGCCTGACACTGCTGGAGAACTTCCTGGCCATGGCGGCGGACGAGCACAGCCGGGAGCGGCCGCTCAGCGGGATCTGACCTCTGCCAGTACGCGCACGGCCTCGGCGATGCCCGCGCGCGGCAGATGCGCGTGGCCCACGACGAGTGCGGGTGCGCCCCGTCGCGGCCCGGCGTGGAAGGCCGCGCCACCACGCACCGCGACGAGCCGGCGCAGCGCTCCGGACACCAGGGCCGCCTCGTCGGTGTACCGGGGGAGCTGGAGGTACGCGTGCAGCCCCGCCGCCGGGCCGAGTACCCCGGCGCCGGGCAGATACCGGCGGACGGCCTCTTCGAGGGCCTGGCGACGGCTGCCCGCACGGGAGTTGAGCCTTCGCAGGTGGCGGTCGAGCAGCCCGTCGCGCAGCAACTCGGCGAAGGCCAGCTGGGTGAGTGTCTCGGGGCCGAGGCCGTGCCGGGCCCGCTCGCGCAGCAGCCGGTCCAGCAGATCGGGTGGCGCGGCCAGCCAGCCCAGCCGCAGCCCGGGAGCGAGGTACTTGCTCGCTGTCCCCGCGTACACGACGCGTTCGGGGGCGAGGCGCTGCAGCGCCAGAGGGCGTTGTCCGCGCTCGTACCACAGCCCCCCGTCGTAGTCGTGCTCGATGATCAGTCCGTCGACGTCCCGGGCCCAGCGCACGAGTTGCTCGCGCCGGTCATCGCGCAAGGTCACCCCGGTCGGGAACTGATGCGTGGGGGTGACGAGGACGACCCGCAGGTCCGTCGCGGCCAGCGCCGCCACGTCCAGACCCGCCTCGTCGACCGGCAGGGGCAGCGGACGCACACCGCATCCCCGCAGGAACTGCCGCTGCCCGGGATGGCCCGGGTCCTCCACACCGATCGCGTCGGTCCCCTCCCGGCGGAGCACGCCGCACAACAGGTCCAGCCCCTGCGAGAACCCGCCCACCACGGCCAGCCACTCTGCGGTGGCCCGTACGCCGCGGGCCCGCCCCAGGTACCGGGAGAGTTCGAGGCGCAGCTCGGGGGTCCCGGCCGGCGGAGGACAGGCGTGTGCCGAGGAGGTGCCCGCCCGGAGCGCGCGCTCGTAGCAGGTGAGCCAGTCGCGGCGCGGAAAGTCGGGCAGATTGCCGCCGTCCGGCCGCAGGTCCCAGCGGACCTGCGGCAACGAGTCCTCCCCGCGGGGAGTCGGTACGACTGCCTGGGTGGTCAGGTGCCGGACGACGCGGGTGCCGGCGCCCTGCACGGCTTCCAGATATCCCTCGGCGACGAGTTGGCCGTACGCCTCCACCACCACGCTGCGCGAGACGTCCAGGTCGTCCGCGAGGCGGCGGCTGGAGGGCAGCCGGGTTCCCGCGTGCAGGCTGCCGGCCGCTATCTCGTTCTTGATGAAGCTCTGTATCTGCGCGGTCAGGGACACCTCGGAATCCCGGACGACTTCGACCGCCATATGGAGGGACATGTCTTTTCTCTCCTTCGGAAGTGGCCTGCGTTTTCTGCCTGGCAGTGGTCTGGTCGGGGCGGGTGCCCGGACGGAAAACTGGTCGCCCGGATCGACGATCGACGTTCGAGCCGTGCCGCTGATGTCCGAGGAGAATTCACGTGACAACCGGAACGCGAAGTTTCAGTTGGCCCGAATTGCTGAATTCGCTGCTCGACCGGAAGGACCTTTCCGCGCAGGAGACCGACTGGGCGATGGACCAGGTGATGTCCGGCGTCGCGGGGCCGGTACGGCTGGCCGGGCTCCTGGTGGCGTTGCGGGCGAAGGGCGAGACCGTCGAGGAGATCGAGGGGCTGGTCAGCGCCATGCGGCGGCATGCGGTTCCGCTGGACGTGCCGGGGCCCACGGTGGACATCGTGGGCACCGGCGGGGACGGTTCGAACAGTGTCAACATCTCCACCGTCTCGGCCATCGTGGCCGCCGGAGCCGGGGCGCGGGTGGTCAAGCACGGCAACCGGTCGGCGTCGTCCTCCTGCGGATCGGCCGACGTCCTGGAGGAGCTGGGGGTGGCTCTGGGGCTGCCCGCGCAGGACGTCGGTGACGTCGCCGAAGAGGTCGGCATCACGTTCTGCTTCGCGCCGGCGTTCCATCCCGCCATGCGGCACGCGGCGGCGCCGCGCCGCGAGCTCGGGATACGCACGGTCTTCAATGCCCTGGGCCCGCTGCTCAATCCGGCCTCGCCCACGGGTTCGGCGATCGGAGCGGCGGACGCACGGCTCGCACCGCTGTTGGCCGGGGTCCTCGCCGGGCGCGGGTCGTGCGGGCTCGTGTTCCGGGGCGACGACGGCATGGACGAACTGACGGTCACCACGACCTCCACCGTCTGGGCGGTCACGGACTCCGGGGTGCGCAAGGAGACCTTCGACCCACGGGACATCGGCATCAGGCTCGCCACGCCCGACGCCCTGCGCGGCGGCGACCGGGCACACAACGCCCGGGTGGCGCGTGCGGTCCTCGCCGGTGAACGCGGTCCGGTGCGCGACGCGGTACTGCTGTCGGCCGCCGCCGGTCTCGCCGCGCTGGAGCCGGGCGGCGGACGTTCGGTCGGTGAGCGTCTGGCGACGGGGCTGGAGCGGGCGGCGGAGTCGGTGGACTCGGGCGCGGCGGCGGCGATCCTGGAACGATGGGCGGCCGTCACGACCAAGCGGGCGCAGTCGGCGGGGTTCCCCCATCGGTGAGCCGCGCCCGTCGCGGCCGGTCCTGCCGGTCGCCGGGCGGTCCGTCGACCGGATGCCGGACGTGGGATGCGGCCAGGAGTTCGGCCACTGCCGTCCGGGGGGTGCCGTGGGTCACCAGGGCCTCGCCGACGAGGACCGCGTCCGCGCCCGCGTGGGCGTACGCCGCCACGTCCCCGGGGCCGCGGACACCGGACTCGGCGATCCTCACCAGACCCTCGGGTATGTGCGGCGCGACCCGCGCGAACGTGCCGCGTTCCACCTCCAGCGTCGCCAGGTCGCGGGCGTTGACGCCGATCACCGCGCTGCCCGCGGCGACCGCGTGCTCCACCTCGGCCTCGTCGTGCACCTCCACCAGCGGCGTCAGTCCCGCCTCGCGTGCCAACGCGACGAACTCGGCCAGCCGGGCCGGGCCCAGGGCGGCGACGATCAGGAGCACCATCTCGGCGCCGTGCGCACGCGCCTCCCACACCTGGTAGGGGTCGACGACGAAGTCCTTGCGCAGCACGGGCACGTCCACCCGGTCGCTCACGGCGTCCAGATCCGCCAGGGAACCCCCGAACCGGCGGCCTTCGGTCAGGACGCTGATCACGGCCGCACCGCCTGCCGCGTAGTCCGCGGCGAGGCCCGCGGGGTCTGGAATCGCGGCGAGCGGACCCCGCGAGGGGCTGGCCCTCTTCACCTCGGCGATGACCCGCACCCCCGGCCCGCCGCGCAGCAGCGGCACACAGTCCCGCCCCGCGCCCCGGGCCAGGGCCCGCTCCCGCAAGGCCGCCTCGGGCAGGCGCTTTCGGCGTGCCGCCACCTCCTCGCGTGCGGCCCTGACGATGTCCTCGAGAGCATTCATCGGTGTGTTTCCCCTCCCTGACCGGCGGGCTGCGACCGACCGGACGATAAGCGTTCGAAGCAGGCAGGGAACACGTCCTTAAGCGGCGGCGAAAACTCTCACGTGAACACGCGAACGGCACGCGGGAGGCGTCGTCAGTGGCCTGTCAGTGCCGGTCGACAGCATGGTCACCAAGGCGATGCCGAACAACACATTCTCCGTCCATTTCTCCCGTAGGTTGGCGATCACGTGTCGAGGACTTTGGGCTGTTCAGTCGCGGCCGGGACGACGGCCGTCCGTGTTCCGCGGTGGACCGCGGGCGACGGGACGGGCGCGCGGCGCGCAGTGAGCGCCGAACTCGTTCTGCCTCCCGAACCGACCGCCCGGCTGCGCGCGGTGGCCGTCGAGAGCGCGGTCCCGTTGGACGCCGTGCTCTTGGCCGCACACCTGCGGGTGGTCGCCGCGCTGACCTCCGACCGGAATCCGGTCACCGGCTACGTGCCCGCCGACGGTGATCGCGGAGCGCCACGTCCGCTGGGCGTCAGTGGTGTGCTGCGCAAGAGCTGGCGCGAACTCGTGCGTCAGGCGGCCGCGGAGGCCAGCCGGCCCACCCCGGAGCCGGGCCCGGCCTCGGGGGCGGACCCCGAGTGCGTCCTGGACCTGTCCGGGACGGACCCGGTCACGACGGGCCGGTCCGCAACGGATCCGGCCCTGCCGGACGCACCGCCCCTGTGGGTGCGCATCGCCGTGCACGCGGACCGTGTCACGGTCCGCGCCCGGTCCCGCTCCGACGTCATGTCCGAGGAGCAGCTGAGCCGCGTCGTCGGTTACCACGGACGGGCCCTGGAGCTGCTGGCCGCTCACCCCGACGCGCCGGCGGGCGAGCGGAGTCTGCTCGCCGAGGACGAACGCCACTTCCAGATCTACGGGTTGGCGGGCGAGGCGGAGTCCTTCGACGGGAGGCTGTTCGTCGAGCGGTTCGAGGAGCAGGTCCGGTCGACCCCCGACGCGATCGCGGTGTCGCACGGGAGCCGGTCATGGACGTACGACCGGCTCAACGTGAGCGCCAACCGGGTGGCCCACGCGCTGCTGACGGACGGGCTCTGTGACGAGGACGTCGTGGCCGTCGTCATGGAACGCGGCCTGGAGTGGGCAGCGGCCACGCTGGGCGTGTTCAAGGCAGGGGGCTGCTACCTGCCGGTGCAGCCGGACCTTCCGGCCGCGCGGGTCGCTGCGCAACTCGACGACGCGGGATGCCGGTTCGTGCTCGGAGAGGGTGAGGGCCGGCCGGGCCTCGTGCGGGAAGGGGACGACCTGCGCCGTTCGGTGGACGTCGCGGCCCTGTGCGCCGGAACCGGTGGCCACGGCCCCGAGGCGCGGGCGACCGGCAACCCCGGCAGGCCGCTCTCGCCCCGCCGGCTCGCCTACATCTACTTCACCTCCGGCTCCACCGGCACGCCGAAGGGCGTGATGTGCGAGCACGCGGGGTTACTGAACCACCTGCTGATGAAGGTCACCGACCTCGGGCTCGGCCCCGGCGACGTGGTGGCGCAGACCGCCGCGCAGTCCCTGGACATCTCGCTGTGGCAGCTGATCGCCCCCCTGCTGACCGGCGGCGGTTCCCGCATCGTGGACACCGACGTCCTTCTGGACGTCGACCGCTTCGTCGCCGAGCTGACCGGGTCGCGCGTCTCCGTCGCACAGTTCGTCCCGTCCTACTTCGACGCCCTGATCACGGCGCTGGAGCGCAGCCCCCGCCCTCTCGGCGTGCTGCGGGCCGTCTCGGTGACAGGAGAGGAACTCAAACCGGCGCTGCTGCGGCGGTGGTTCGGGTGCCAACCGGGCATCCGGGTGATCAACGCGTACGGCGCGACCGAGGTCTCGGACGACACCATGCACGAATTCCTCGACACGGTGCCGGAGCACGGGCCCGTCACGCTCGGCCGGATGCGGCGCAACGTGCACGGCTATGTGCTCGACGAACAGGGCGGTCTGGTGCCGCTCGGTGCGACCGGGGAGATCGTCTTCTCCGGCGTCGCGGTCGGCCGGGGATACGTCAACGACCCCGAGCGGACCCGCGCGGCGTTCGTGCCCGATCCGTTCCGGCCCGGCCAGCGGATGTACCGTACAGGTGACTTCGGGCGCTGGCTGCCCGAGGGCCGGCTGCAGTTCCTCGGCCGCCGTGACCAGCAGGTGAGGATCCGCGGATTTCGGGTCGAGACCGGTGAGGTCGAGAACCGGCTCATGGCGCTGGACGAGGTGAAGGACGCGGTGGTCGTCGCCTCGGGGGCGGGGGACCGGCACCGGGTTCTGGTCGCCTTCCTGGTCGGTGCCGTCCGTCGTGAGGCCGCCGACGTCCGTGCCGGCCTGGCCCGCCACCTGCCGGACCACATGATCCCCACGCACTGTCACTGGCTCGACGCCCTGCCGGTCAACGACAACGGCAAGGTGGACCGAAAGGTGCTCATCGAGCTGGCCGCCACGCTCGGCCATGCCGGCGTGCCGAGAACGGCGCCCACCACCCCCACCGAGCAGCGTCTCGCGATGGCCTGGGCCGAGGCGCTCAACGTCCCGTTGCAGAGCATCGGGCGGGCCGACAACTTCTTCGCGCTCGGCGGTACGTCGCTCGCGGCGACCTGGCTGGTCGTGAAGCTGGACCGACTCGTCTCACTGACGCAGATCGTCACCCATCCCGTACTGTCCGATCTCGCCGCCGCCGTCGACGCGGGTTCTGACGCCGCAGCGCAGGGGGCGGGGTTCGGCCTGCTCCGCCCGCTGACCCGCGCGCTCCCGGGCAGGACCGGGCTCGAGGGCCGGCTGGTCTGCTTCCCCAGCGCGGGCGGGAACGCCGTGAACTTCCTCGCCCTGGCCCGCGAACTCGCTCCGCGGGGCATCGAGGTGTACGGCGTCGAGCTGCCCGGACACGACTTCGTGCCCGGCGCGCAGGATCTGGCGGACGTGCCCGAGGTGGCGCGTCGGGTGGCTCAGGAGTTGGGGCGGCTGACCGCCGTACCGCTCGTGCTGTGGGGGCAGCGGGAAGGCGCGGCGCCCGCGCTCGCCCTGGCCCGGCTGCTGGAGGACGGACCTTCGGCGCCACGTCGGATCATCGTCGGCTCCGTGGCGCCGGACTGGCCGGCCGGGGTGCGGGCCACCATGGACCGCACCCGTGCCATGAGCGACCAGGAGGTCGCCGCGACCCTGCTGGGCGAGGGCGCGTACGTGGAGTTCGACGGCCTCAAGCCCGAACGGGCCCGGCTCCTCGGGCCCGCCTACCGCCACGACGTGTGGTCGGCAGGCGACTTCCTGCTGGACGCCCGGCGGTGCCCGCAGGCCCACCGGGTCAAGGCGGGCATCGAAATCGTCGGCGCCGAGGACGGTGCGGCCGGGGGAGACGGCCGCGCCGACTGGGACTGGTGGCTCCTCTCCGACGAGGTGACGCACCGCCGGCTTCCTGGTGGCGAAGTCCTCTTCCCGCGCACACAGGCGGCCCATGCGAAAGACGCGGTGCTGACCGCGCTGAATCGAACCGCCCCTTCGTCCCCGTGAGGAAACCGATGCCCAACGACCATGTGGAGCCGACCGGTTCCAGCGGCGCGGGAAAGCTGACCGGGCGGATCACCGCCGGCCCCGCCGCGCTCCTGCGCGCCGAGGTGCTCGAGCCGCAGCTGCGCTTCGAGATCGACGCCCTGCTGCCCTGGTACGTCCAGCTGGAGAAGGTCCTCCTGCTGGAATACCGCCGGCTCGGCCTGCTGGACGGTGCCCAGGTCGGTGCCATCGCCGACCTGCTCGACCGGGTCACGCCCGAGGCCGTGGCCCGGGAGGCCGAGGAGAGCATGAGCGACATCGCCTTCACCCTGGAGCGCCACGTCACGCGCCGGCTGACCACGGAGGTGCCCGCGTGGCACGTCGACCGCAGCCGCAACGACCTCCAGGCCACGGCCCAGTTGATGCAGGGCCGGGCCAGGCTGCTGGAGTGCGCCGAGGAGCTGATCGCGTTCGGCCGCACCGCGCACCGGTTGGCCGGACGCGGCGCCGACCTGGTGATGCCCGGCTACACCCATATGCAGCCGGCCCAAGTGATCAGCCCCGGCTTCTACTTCGCGGCCCTGTGCGACCAGGTACTGCACACCCTCGAACGGCTGGAGGCGGTGTACCGGACCGCTGCCGCCTCGCCGATGGGCGCGGGGGCGATGGCAGGTCAGGAACTGCCCTGGGACCGGGCGCGGATGGCCGCGCTGCTGGGCTTCCCCGAGGTCCGTACGCACGCGCTGCGGGCGGTGGCACAGCGCGACTGGGCGCTGGAGGCCTGCGCGGAGTTCTCCCTGCTGGGCGTCGCGTTGAGTCGTTTCGTCACCGACCTGATGACCTGGGGCGGCGCGGGATACGGCTTCATCGACCTGCCGGACCACTGGTCGGGCATCTCCTCGGCGATGCCGCAGAAGAAGAACTACCCGGTTCTGGAGCGCATCCGGGCCCGGACGGCGCATCTCGGCGCGGCCTACACGGCGATCGCCACCGGGCAGCGCTCCACCCCGTACAGCAACTCCGTCGAGATCTCCAAGGAAGCCGGGTCAGGAGTGCCCGCCGCCTTCGACACGGTCGGGTCGGTTCTGCGGCTGTTCGGCGCGGTGCTGGAGAACCTGAGGTTCCGGGAGGACCGGATGCGCGAGGCCTGCGAGAGCGAGTACCTGGGCGGATTCACGCTGGCCAACCTGCTGACCCTGCGAGCCGGGGTCCCCTGGCGCACCGCCCAGGTGGTCGCCGGGCGTTACATCGTCCAGGCCGTCGAACGCGGGTTGGCTCCCGCGGAGCCCGACGGCGTACTGCTCGACACGCTGCTGACCGCTGAGGGGCACACGGCCGAACACGCAGCGGAGCTGCTCGCCGAGGCGATGAGCGTGCGGGACGGACTCACGGCGAAACGTTCGGACGGCTCGGCCAATCCGTACGCCGTACGGGCCCTGCTCGCGGATCAGGAGACGGCGTTCGACGCATGGGACAAGCGCTGGTGCGGCCGACGGGCGGACATCGACGCGGCGGCGGCCGAGGTCGACCGGCTGCTGGCCGGCCCGGAGGGTCGGCAGGAGTGGTGAGCTCCCCTGACGCCGTCCTGCGGCAGGAGGTCCCGGGGCGCGGCCCGGTGCCGTTCGCCGCGGTGACGGGCATGAGCACCGCGTCCGGCACGTTCGGCGAGCTGCTTCAGGGCGTACTGCCCGAGGAGAACAGCGACTTCCTGGTCACCCTGCCCATCGCCCGCTGGGCCCGGGTGACCTTCCACGGCACACCCGGTACCGACGAGCTGGAGATCCGGCCGGCCCACAAGCTGAAGGCGCTCCGGCTCGCCAGGATGATCATGCAGACCGCGGACACGCCGATGGGCGGAGTGCTGACCATCGAGAGCACGCTGACCGAGGGCAAGGGACTGGCCAGCTCCTCCGCCGACCTGGTGGCGACGGCACGCGCGGTCGCCAACGCACTGGGCGAGCCGATGCCGCCCCAGCGGATCGAGTCGTTGCTGGCGCAGATCGAGCCCACCGACGGTGTGCTGTACCCCGGCATCGTGGCCTTCTACCACCGTCGGGTGAAACTGCACACCGAGCTCGGGTCCCTGCCGTCGATGACCGTGGTGGGCGCCGACGAGGGCGGCGAGGTCGACACGATCGCCTTCAACCGCATCCCCAAGCCCTTCTCCGCCGAGGACCGGGCGGAGTACGCCCGGCTGCTGGAGCGGATGGCCGGGGCGGTGGCCCGTGCGGACCTCACCGAGGTGGGCGCGGTGGCCACCCGCAGCGCCCTGATGAACCAGGTGCTGCGTCCCAAGAGGACGCTCGACGACATGATCGACATCTGTCGGCAGGCCGGCGGACTCGGGGTGGTCGTCGGCCACAGCGGAACCTGCCTCGGGGTGCTCCTCGACACGGCCGATCCCTCGTACCCACAGCGGCTGGTGGACGCCGCGAGCGCGTGCTCCGAACTCGTCGGCAACGTCACGGTGTACCGGACCTTGAGCTTCGACCGCTGAACTCCGGCGTTCCGCCGGGCCGGCGCAGGGATGGGAGAAGGAAGAGCACATGCTGAGCCAGAACGTGATCGAGGCCATCGGCCACACACCGCTGGTACGCCTGAGGCTGGGGGCCGACAGGGACGTCCGGGTCTACGCGAAACTCGAGATGAACAACCTGTTCGCGATGAAGGACAGGGTGGCCAAGCAGATCATCACCGAGGCGCGCAGTACCGGCGCGCTGGCCGAGGGCGCCCCCATCGTGGAGAGCTCCTCGGGCACGATGGCCCTCGGAGTCGCCCTGGTGGGCACCGCGCTCGGCCATCCGGTGCACATCGTCACCGACCCGCGGATCGACCGTACGACGCTGGCCAAACTGGAGGCGCTGGGCTGCGAGGTGCATGTGGTGCCCGCCATGGACGCCCACGGCTGGCAGGGCGCCCGGCTGACCCGGCTACGGGAGATCATGGACCGCAACCCGGGGTCGTTCTGGCCGCGGCAGTACGAGAACCCGCAGAATCCCGCGGCCTACCGGCACCTGGCCCATGAACTGCTCACCGACCTGGACACGGTCGACGTCCTGGTCGGCGCCGTGGGCAGCGGCGGTTCGCTGTGCGGCACCGCGCGTGTGCTGCGCGAGTCCCTGCCGGAGCTGTACGTGGTCGGGGTGGACTGCGTCGGCAGTGTGCTCTTCGGGCAGCCCGACCGGCCCAAGCGGCTGCAGAGCGGGCTGGGCAACAGCCTGCACCCCAAGAACCTCGACCATTCCCTGATCGACGAGGTCCACTGGCTGAACGACCACGAGGCCTTCGGCGCCACACGCGAACTGGCCCGCCGGGAGAAGCTGTTCGCCGGCAACACCTCCGGATCGGTGTTCCGGGTGCTGGGCGCCGTGGCCGAACGGGCCGCACCGGGCACGACCGTCGTAGGGATCTTCCCGGACCGCGGTGACCGATACGCCGACACCGTGCACAGCGACGCGCACTGGGCCGAGCAGGACATCCGGCGGCTTCCTGTCGCCACGGTGCCACGTCAGATCCTCGACGGCACGGAGGCACACAGCTGGTCGTTCCGCCGCAACCGCGCGGACGCGCCGCGACCGGCGTTCGTCTTCGTGGAGTCCAACACCACCGGAACCGGAATGCTGGCGCTGCGCATCGCTGCGCAGGCCGGCTACGAGCCGGTGCTCGTGACCGGTGACTCCACCAGGTACGCGGGGCTCGCCGGGACCGGCGCCACGATCGTGGACTGCGACACCAACGACATCGACGCGCTGGTCCGGGCGGTGACCAAGGCGTTCGAGCCCGGCTGCATCGGCGGAGTCACCACGACCAGCGAGTTCTACCTGGTGGCGGCGGCCGCGCTGGCCGCCGCGGTGGGACTGCCCGCGGAGCGGACCGAGGCGATAGCCGGCTGCCGTGACAAGGGGCGGCTGCGCGAGACCCTGCGGCGGGCCGGGCTGGGGCAACCGCTCTTCGAGGTGGTCGAGGACGGGCCGTCCGCCGCAGCGGCCGCCGACCGGATCGGAACCCCCTGTGTGGTCAAGCCCGTCGACGACTCCGGCTCGACGCGCGTGCGCCGCTGCGACTCGGCGCAGCAGGCCGCCGAGCTCGCCGAGGAGATCACCGCCCGGACCGCCAACGGACGCGGTCAGGCCATGGCGGGCCGGGCTCTTGTCGAGGAGTACCTGGACGCGCCCGAGTACAGCGTGGAGATGTTCGGGGTCGACGGTGCGCACCGGCTGATCGGCATCACCGAGAAGACCGTGACCGGTGCCCCCCACTTCGTGGAGTCCCGGCACCTCGTGCCCGCCGAGCTGGCCGACGTGGCGGCGCGGGAGATGGCCGAAACGGTGTCGGCCGCGCTGGCCGCGACCGGCCTGGGCCGCGGCCCGAGCCACACCGAGGTGAAGCGCACCGCGACCGGTACCGCCGTCGTCGAGATCAACCCGAGGCTCGCGGGCGGCCTCATCCCCGAGCTCTATCGCCTGGCCACCGGTGTCGATCTGCTCGCCGCCCAGGTGACCTATGCCGGTGGCGGCGAACCGCTGCTGCCCGACGACTTCGCGCGCCACGCCGGCATCCAGTTCATCCTGCCCGACGAGCCGGGTGTGCTGGAGCGGGTGGCCGGGCTGGACGAGGCCCGGGCGGTTCCGGGCGTGGAGCGCGTGACGGTCACCGCGGCGCCGGGCACGCAGGTCGCCCCGCCCACGGACGCGTACGGGCGGATCGGTCACATAGTCGCGGTCGGTGAGAGCCGGGCGGCGGTCGTCGAGGCGCTCGACCGGGCCACGGCACTGGTCAGCGTCGAACTGAGGGAGCGGCCGGCCGGACAGGGCCGGTAGGACGCGTCGTCGTCCGGTGGCCGCTTCTTCGCCAAGCTGTCTGCAACCCCCTGAACTGGTCCTTCGGATGTCAACAGGGCGCCGCCCCCCGAAAACAGGGGGGGGCGGCCGTCGTCTCGAATGGCCGGATGCGGCCCAACTGCCCTCGGACGGGGCGCAGATGGCGCAAAGCGCGATTGACGTCCACTCTTACGCCTGTAAGCTCAGACTTACATGTAGAAGAGATAAGCGACGTGAGTAAGGGGTTGGAGACAGTGGAGAAACGCTCGGTCACCGTCAGGGTGGCGAGTTGGAGCGCGGCTCACCCCTGGCGCGCCATCGTCGGCTGGTTCGTCTTCGTCGCGCTGTGCTTAGGAGCGTCGGCCGCCGTCGGGACCCACAGCGCCACCACCGAGGACTATCGGGTCGGCAACGCCGGGAAGGCGGAGGCGATCGCGACGGAGGGCGGGTTGCAGCGCCGGCCGGTCGAGCAGATCGTCATCGACTCCCCGTCCGGCACCCTGGACGTGTCCGCGGCCAGGGCGGCCGCCGCTGACGTCACCACGCGGATGCGGAAACTCCCGGAGGTCGACCGGGTCGAGAAGCCGGTCCTCTCCCGCAACGGCAAGGTCCTCATGGTCCAGGTCGTCATGGCGGGTGAGGAACTCGCGGCGCGCAAGAAGGTCGGCCCGCTGGTCGAGCAGACCGCGGCCGCGCAGAAGGCCCACCCCGGTGTGCGGGTGCAGGAGACCGGCAGTCCCTCGATGAGCAAGGGCCTCGACCAGCAGCGCGGCGACGACCTGGCCTTCTCCGAGATGCTCACCCTGCCGGTCACCGTCATCACCCTGATGATCGCTTTCGGCTCGGTGATCGCTGCCGGGGTACCGGTCCTGCTGGCGCTCTCCTCCATCGCCGCTGCCATGGGGCTGTCCGCTGTCGCCTCGCACGTGCTGCCGGACGCCGGCGTCGGCAACAACGTCATCCTGCTGATCGGCCTGGCCGTCGGTGTCGACTACTCGCTCTTCTACCTGAAGCGAGACCGCGAAGAACGGGCCCGGGCCGGTGGCCACCTTGGTTCCGAGGCCGTCGTGGAACTCGCCGCAGCCACCGCGGGCCGGGCCATCGTGGTCTCCGGGTGCGCGGTGATCGTCTCGACCGCGACCCTGTACCTGGCGACCGACGTCATCTTCTCCTCACTCGCCACCGGCGCCATCATCGTCGTCATGGTCGCCGTGGCCAGTTCGCTGACGGTGCTGCCCGCTCTGCTGGCCAAGCTCGGTGCTCGCGCCGAGCGCCGTACGGCCCGCCGTGCGGCCCAGGGCAAGCGCACGCGGGGACACGGCGGCACGAGCAGGGTCTGGCACGCGATGCTCCGGCCCGCGACCCGGCGCCCCCGGATCACCCTGCTGGTCTCCGTGCTCATCATGCTGGGGCTGGCGACGCCCGCCCTCGACCTGAAGCTGAGTGTGCTGGGCAAGGACACCTTCTCGCGCAAGATCACAGCGGTGCAGACCTACGACCGACTGACCGCCGCCTTCCCGGAGATGCTCGTCCAGCACCAAGTGGTGGTGCGTGCCGACGCGGACCGCGCGCCGCAGGTGGTGAAGGCGATGGAGGACCTGCGCCGACGGGCCCAGGCGGACCCGCTGTTCGCCAAGGGTGTCCCCTTCGAGCTGAACTCGTCCGCCGACCACCGGATCACCAGCATGGTGCTCTCCGTACCGTTCAAGCCGAGCTCGCCCCAGGCGCTGCAGTCGCTCGACCACGTCCGCGACGACTACCTGCCCGCCACGGTCGGCAAGGTGCCCGGCGCCGAGGCCTACGTCACCGGTGACATCGCCCGCGACGCCGACTACCTGGACCACCAGAACTCCAAGCTCCCGCTGATCGTCGGACTCCTGTTGCTGGTGACGTTCACGGTGACGGTGCTGGCCTTCCGCTCGGTGGTCATCGGCCTGATCGGCACCGTGCTCAACCTGCTGTCGGCAGCATCCGCTTTCGGCCTGCTGGTCCTGGTCTTCCAGGGGCACTGGGCGGAGGGGATCCTCGACTTCCACTCCACCGGGTCGATCGGGGCGCGGGTGCCCCTGTTCCTGTTCGTCATCCTCTTCGGGCTGTCGATGGACTACCAGGTCTTCGTCGTCGCGGTGCTCGGCCTCCAGGTCACGACGCGCACCACCGAACTGCTGCCGAACCTGTTGTGACCGAGGTGAGTGAAGTGACTGAAGCAACG
>NZ_JBEYFC010000119.1:0-21111 GCF_040634175.1 Streptomyces sp. NPDC007162 | reverse complement strand
AGTCAGACCGTCCAGGTCCTTGGCGTCAGCCCTCTGGACAGGGGCACCCTTACCGATTCCCGTGACCTTCGCCAGGCCCACCGCGATCACCAGGATGACCGCGGTGACGAGCTCGAAGTAGAGGATTGCCTTGCCCGCGATCCGGCCGACCTTCTTGACCGACTCCATGCGGGCGATGCCCAGCACGATGAGCGGGAAGACCAGGGGCAGGACGACGACCTGGACCAGGTTGAGGAAGACGTCACCGAGGATCTTCATCTGTTCGCCCGCGCTCGGCGCGAGCGTTCCCAGGAGGGACCCGAGTCCGACGGCGATGACCGACTGCACGCCGATCGGCGGCCGAAGGCAACGCCGCGCGATCCTGGCGCCCTTTCCCGCCTGGGGCCCTGCGTCTTCGTCTGTGCTGGTGGTTGGGGTCTCCGGGGTGTTCATGAGGCCTCCTGTCACATCCAATATATTGCGCTCTGCGTATTGGGCGGTAAGACTGTGCCGTGGAGCGGCGGCCTGTCAAGGGGACCCGCGAAGAGAAGCGAGGAGCACAGATGCCACAGGGCACGCGCATCGAGCACGATCTGCTGGGCGAGAAGGAGGTCCCGGCCGACGCCTACTACGGCGTGCACACGGTGCGGGCCGTGGAGAATTTCGCGATCACCGGATCCGCCATCGCCCAGTTCCCCGACCTGATCGCATCGCTGGCCGCGGTCAAGGAGGCCGCCGCGACCGCCAACCTCGAACTCGGGCTCCTCGCGCCGGACCTCGCGGAAGCGATCATCACCGCCTGCCAGGAAATCGGCCGCGGTCGCCACAGCGACCAGTTCGTCGTCGACCCCGTCCAGGGCGGCGCCGGTACCTCGACGAACATGAACGCCAACGAAGTCATCGCCAACCGGGCCCTGGAGATCCTCGGCCACCCCCGCGGCTCCTACGAGGTCATCCACCCCCTCGACCATGTCAACCTGGGCCAGAGCACCAACGACGTCTATCCCACCGCCGTACGCCTCGCGCTCGTCACCTCGCTACGTCGGCTCGTCGATTCGCAGGCCGTCCTGGCCGGGACCTTCACCGCGAAGGCAGCGGAGTTCGGCGCCGTCCTGAAGATCGGCCGCACCCAACTCCAGGACGCCGTCCCCATGACGCTCGGCCAGGAATTCACCACCTACGCCGTCATGATCGAGGAAGACCGCCAGCGCCTCACCGAGGCCGCCTCCCTCCTGCTGGAGGCCAACCTCGGCGGCACCGCGATCGGCACCGGCATCAACGGCCACCCCCGCTACGCCGAACTCGCCTGCGCGCACCTCACGCGGATCAGCGGCGAGCCCGTCCGGCCCGCGGGCGACTTCATCGAAGCCACTCAGGACTGCGGCGCCTTCGTTCAGCTCTCCGGCGTCCTCAAACGGGTCGCGGTCAAGCTCTCCAAGACCTGCAACGACCTGCGCCTCATCTCGTCCGGGCCCACCGCGGGCCTCGGCGAGATCGTCCTGCCACCGGTGCAGGCCGGTTCGTCGATCATGCCCGGCAAGGTCAACCCGGTGATCCCCGAGGTCGTCAACCAGGTCGCCTTCGAGGTCATCGGCAACGACCTGACCGTCACCATGGCCGCTGAAGCGGGACAGCTCCAGCTCAACGCCTTCGAACCCGTCATCGCCTACAGCCTGCTGCGCTCACTGACCCACCTGCGCGCCGCCTGCGACACCCTCGCCACCCGCTGCATACCCGGCATCACGGCCAATCGCGAACACCTCCACGACAGCGTCCACCGCTCCATCGGGCTCGTCACCGCGCTCGCCCCGCACATCGGTTACACCGCCAGCACGACTCTGGCCGGCCAGGCGCTGGCCACCGGCCGAACCATCAAGGACCTGGCCGCCGAGGCCGGTCTCCTCACCGTCGACCAACTCGACACGATCCTGCGCCCCGAGAACCTCACAGGGCACCCCTCCCGGAACACGGTGGCCGTGCCCCCCTGATCGACCTCATTGGTTCCTGGAAGGCCAGGGCCGATCGTCGAACGCGCCGACCGCCTTCTCGCCTGCGCCGAGAGCGAGCGTGCGCTCGAAGGCGCGCTCGGCCCTGCCGAACGGGACGAGGTGCCTGCGCGTCAGGCGGGTGTCACAGGCGCGTCCCAGTCGATCCGGTACCGGTGCGTCCAGCCGAACATCTTCTCCGGCTTCAGGAACGTCCGGGTCGCCAGCGGCATCAGCAGGGCCGTGATCTTCGTCGCGGCCGGGCCCATCGACTTCTGGCTGTTGGTCCTCGCGGCCTGGGCCGCGACCTTTTCCACCCGGTCCCGCCTCAGCTGCTCGTACGTGGCGAAGGCCGCGCGCACGTCGGGGACGTCCCGCAGACACCGCGCCAGTTGCACCGCGCTCTCCACCGCGAGGGACACGCCCTGTCCGGAGCTGGAGGACGGCGCGTGGGCCGCGTCGCCGACCAGGACCATCCGTCCCCGGTACCACTTCGGAACCGAAGGCAAGGTCTCCAGCCCTCCCAACGTGAGCAGTTCGTCGTCGCCCGTGCCCCGGAGCAGGTCGCGGCCGGGCACGTCCCCGGCGAACTTCTCCCGCAGGATCCGCATCCATGCGGCCGACGGCGTCGCGCGGGCCTGCTCCGCGCTGAGCGGCTCGTCGTACGGCAGGTTGGCGAACCAGGCGGTGCCTGAGCCGGGCACGGGCCAGTAACCGAGGAACGCGTGCTCGCCGAAAGCGAAGTACATGGTGTCCGGCCGTGCCTGAGGGACCTCCGCCTTCGAGTACGCACCGAAGCCGAGCAGGCCGGCGTACCGGGGGCCGGGCGCTGCCGGGTCGATCAGCTGCCGCACCGTCGACCGGATGCCGTCGGCCCCGATCAGGACGTCCGCGGTCACCCGGGTCCCGTCGGCGAACTCGGCGGTGACACCCGCCGGGGTCTGCTCGGCCCCGGCCAGCCGTTTGCCGTAGACGGTCCGTACGCCCGTCACGTCGGCCCGCTCGCGCACCGCCCGGTAGAGGTCGGCACGCCACATCACCTGGCTGGGCGGCAGGCCTGCCAGTCCGCCGAACTCGCCCATTCGTCGGCCCCGTCCGTCGGTCATGGCCATACGGTGGATCGGCTGACCGGCCAAGGCCTGGGCCACACCGACGACTTCGAGGGCGTGGAGGCCGTTGGGGGCGACCATCAGCATGCCGCCGATGCCGTCCGCGTTGTTCTCGTAGGCCTCGTAGACGGTCGCTTCGATGCCTGCCCTGCGCAGTGCGAGGGCGGTCACCGGTCCGGCTATGCCGCCTCCGATGACGGCCGCCGTCTTGATCACGCTCATGGGACTGCCCCTTTCCCCGTGCTGGGCCGGGTGTTCAGCGGACGCGGGAGCGTGCCGGGTCGTCGACGGTCGGATGGCCGCCGGTCCGGTGTGCGAGCCGCAGGTCCTGGAGATAGGCGCGGGAGCACATGGCGCTGAGGACCGCGATGCCGCCGCGGTGCACGCGCACCTCGCTGTCGGTTGCGACGCCGGTCAGGCGGATCCGCCGGGCACCGGCGAGGGCCGGTTCCCCGGCGGTCCGGCCCTGCGCGTCCTTGACCTTGCCGCGGGCCGTCCAGCGCAGGTCCCAGTGCTCGACGACGGCGTCGTCCGGCACCAGCAGCTTGATCGTGGCGCGCTGGAGTTCCACGCGCAGCTCGATGTCGTCGGGCAGGTCCGGCGAACGCAGGTCGAGCACGGCCAGGCCCCGGCGGGCGCGTACCTGGATGTGTCCGGCGCGGGTCCAGTTGCCCAGCCGCTTGGCCATGGCGTGGTCGGCGTGAATGCGCTCGGTGGCGCCGGTCGTCTCCGTGCGGGTGGTGGTCATCTCCGCGGTCTCCGTCCGCTCGTGGTTCGTGTTCTCCCTTGCCGATTCGATAGTCGCAGTGAGACTAGTCTCATGTCAACTAGTCTCGGTGAGGGTAATATGCGGGCATGAGCGCCCCCTCCCGCAGCTCCCCGCTGGCCCTGACCGTGCTGGCCCTGCTGCACTTCCAGCCGCTGCACCCCTACGGAATCCAGAGGTTGATCAAGCAGTGGGGGAAGGACCAGGTCGTCAACGTCGGCCAGCGCGCGAGCCTCTACCGGACGATCGACCGGCTGCTCTCGGCGGGCCTGGTCACGGTCCGGGAGACCGGTCGCGACCAGCAGTACCCCGAGCGGACGGTGTACGAGCTGACCGACGAGGGGCGCTCGACCATGCGCGTCTGGCTGGGCGAGATGCTCAGCGCGCCGAAGCAGGAGTTCCCGCAGTTCCCCGCCGCGCTCTCGTTCGTCCTCATGCTCGCCCCGGACGAGGCGCTCGACGTGCTGGAACAGCGCGCGGCGACCGTCGCCGGAGCCCTCGACGCACACGACAAGTCCTTGGCCGGGCAGCGGGAGATCCACGGCCTGCCGCGAGTGACCATGCTCGAAGGGGAGTATCTGCGCGCCATGACCGCCGCAGAGCTGGACTGGATCCGCGCCGTCACCGACGATCTGCGCAGCGGTCGGCTCAGCTGGAGCCCTGAGGAGCTGATCGGTTTCGCCCAGAGCAGCGGACAGCAGGCCCTGGCCGACCGGACGCTCTCAGACGCGGACCACGACCTGCGGTGACCGCAAGACGCGGAGCACTGCAGAACCCCGCACCACGGACCTGGGGTTCCGCGTTCTCCGGAAGATTGCCCCGGCGGCTCCGGCCATGGCAGGGGGCCCTGAAGTCCCCTCGGTGAGACCGCCCGTGGTCTCCGCCTGCTCTGGGTTGTGCACTCGCATCGTCGCCGCGTGTCACCTCAGCTTTTTCGCCGGTGCCCGTCATCCGGCGTCCGGCCACTCCTCGGGAGGACTGGGCGGCTCGGGCTCGTTCAGCCGCTCGGCCTGGCGCGCGTTCTCCCCGCGCAGACTCGTCAACCACGGCCACAGGTCCGGCAGGCGTTGCTCCGGGCAGGCCAGGCGATGCTCGATGCGGCAGCGCTGGAACGGGTCGGGCGGACAGACGCCGTACACCGTCACTCTCCCGTCGGACGTCTCGATCCATCGGTGCTCCGCCGGCACGACGTGAGCGAGCGGCGCCATGTCCGGCTCCAGCAGCACGAAGTCGTGCTCCAGCGTCGCCACCCGCTCTTGGGGCAGACCGCAGTACGGACACAGCAGCCGTACCCCGTCAAGCCTGCGCGTCGACTTCTTGGGAGCCCCCATACAGCGAGGGTCGGCACTCCGCACGTCCCTGCGTAGAGGGCGAATCGGACGGGACTGGTGAGGCGCCCGCGCAGCAGAGAAGAGAGAATCGACGCGGCAGGTGCATCCGGCAACCAGCGGCTTGGAAAGCGTGGCCTGTACACGACGAAGCCCCGAACCCGAGAAGGCTGGGGCTGTTCGCCCAGCTGCCCAACTCACGCGTACTCGTTCTCGGCAGCTGTCCCGGCACTGACTGACCAGGGCGGTTGTCGGAAAACACAACTCGGGGGCGGCCGCCGCTAACTGCGCGCGAACTCGAGCAGGTCCTTGTTGAAGATCTCGGCGTACTTGGGCACCATCGCAAGGCCATGAGGTGCGCCCTCGTAAACCTTGTACTGCGCACCCTTGACAATTTCAGATGATTTGTCGCCCGCGGAGACGATGGGCACGATCTGGTCGTCGTCGCCGTGCACGATGAGGGTCGGCACGTCGACCTTCTTCAGGTCCTCGGTGGTGTCCGTCTCGGAGAACGCCTTGATGCAGTCGTAGGCGCCCTTGATTCCGACCGTCATGCTCCAGAGCCAGAACTCGTCCCGCGTTCCCTGGGAGACGGTCGAGCCCTCGCGGTTTGCACCGTAGAACGGTGCGCTGAGGTCCTTGTAGTACTGCGATCGGTCCGTGAGCACACCCTGGCGGATCTCGTCGAACACCTCGATCGGCAGGCCCTCGGGGTTGGCTTCCGTCTTCAGCATCAGCGGCGGGATCGCGCCGAGCAGGACCAGCTTGGCCACCCGTGCCGTACCGTGCCGGCCGATGTAGCGGGTGACTTCACCGCCGCCGGTGGAGTGCCCGACCAGAATGACATCGTGCAGGTCTTCGGCTTCGATGACCGCGGCCAGGTCGTCGGCGTACGTGTCGAGGTTGTTGCCGTCCCAGGGCTGACCGGAGCGGCCGCCACCGCGCCGGTCGTGGGCGATGGCGCGGAACCCGTTGTCCGCCATGAGCTTCATCTGAGGGTCCCAGGCATCGGCAGTGAGCGGCCAGCCGTGGGAGAAAACCACGGGCCGGCCCGAGCCCCAGTCCTTGTAGAAGATCTGCGTGCCGTCCTCGGCGGTGGCGAAGGGCATGGTTGCGCTCCTCTCGAGTCCGCTTGCGGGTCCTCACGCCACGCCCTCCTGGGACGTGACAAAAGCGGCACCCCGTGAAGTCAACATACGCGCGGGGCACGGATTCAGCGCGTCCGGGAAATACCGCCCGGGTACGAGGGAGACGACCTGTGCCTGACAGGCGAGGAAGCGACACATGACCCGCAGCCTGGCCCGCTCACGCCGCGGGCGAGCGTGAACCGCCCCGACGCCGGTTCGGCCGGCCAGCCGCGCGCGACCAGGCGTTTCGCCTTCGACCGCAGTGCCTCCACTCGCGCCGGCACCACGTCCATACCGAACACAGCGGCCATCTCCTGGCAGGTCAGCGGCTCTTGATGGAGCCGGTCCCGCTCCGCGAACACCGCGAGGATGCGCTGGTGGTCCACCGACGGCACCGACCAGGCCGGCCCCTGACGCCATACCGGCACCTGCGATCTCGGTTTCGCCACGACCCGGGGCACCAACTGCGCGTCCGTGTCGTGCGGATCCTCGATGACCTCCGTCTCGCCGGCAGGAGCCAGGACCACATCGACCCGCCTGCGGGCGATCGCCCACTCCTGCCACTCCTGCTCGGCCACGGCGAGTTCGGCCTGGATACGGTCGGCCTCCTCACACAGCCCGTCGACTCGACGGCGAGCGGCGACCTCGTGCTGTTCCAGCAGTCCGACAACCGACGGCATCCGCGACCTCCCGGGGAACGACGACCCGACAGGCCACGACTCCCACAGAATCAGAACCCCTATGCCTGGCCGGCGAAAACGCCGTCCCAGGTTCGATACGACAAAGATCCCGATGCGTCCTCCACGGCCGCCTCCGGACGGCCACGCCCGTCGGAGCGATGATCGTGTGATCTGATACCGGCGTGGATGGTGTCATCTCGGCGTTGATCGCCATTGTGGGCACGTTGCTCGGCTCCGCCGTCACGTATGCGTTCCAGCGCAACGCGTCCGCGCGCGAGCGGCTGTTCGTGAGTCAGCAGCAGCTCCGGGCGGACCGGATGGCCGTCTACAGCGACTTCGCCGGAGCGCTGACGGAGTTCCGGCGCGCGCAGCAGGACCGCTGGCACCGCAGGGACGCGGATCCGGGCGGTGCCACCACGTACCCCGAAGCCCGTGCGGAGGCTCACCGGCTTCGCGGGGTCGCCCTGCACGCGTTGTTCCGGGTCCAGCTCATAGCGAGCGCGCGGCCGGTGATCGACACCGCGCAGGAGGCATACGCCCTCACGTCCACCCTGCACAAGGCGGCCGACAAGACGGAACTGGGCGCGCTGGCCACGCAGGCGCGGGAGGTGCTGGAGCGGTTCGTGCAGTTCGCCTCGTCGGATGTGCAGTGACACCGTCGCGCGTCGCACACCGTGGGGGTACGGTCGTCGAAGGGTCCCACGCGCCCCAGGGAGGATCCCGTGTGCCGCCTCTTCGGCCTCAGCAGCGCCCCGCTCCGCGCGCACGCCACGTTCTGGCTCCTCGACGCGCCCGACAGTCTCAGCCGGCAGAGCCACCGCGATCCCGACGGCACCGGGCTCGGCTGGTTCGGCCCGGACGGCGCCCCGCACGTCGACAAGGCGCCCATCGCGGCCTACCGGGACCGCGCCTTCGCGCAGGAGGCCCGGCAGCGGGAGTCCGCGACCTTCGTCGCCCACATACGCTTCGCCTCCACCGGCAGCCTCGACATGCGCAACACCCACCCCTTCGAGCAGGACGGACGCCTCTTCGCGCACAACGGGGTCATCGAGGGCCTCGACGCACTCGATGCCCACCTGGGCGACGACCGGTCGCTGGTCCGGGGCGACACCGACTCCGAGCGGTACTTCGCCCTGATCACCAGGGAGACCCGGCGCCACGGCGGTGACGTCACCGAGGGCATCCGGCAGGCCACCCGCTGGATCGCCGCGAACCTGCCCGTCTACGCCCTGAACCTGATCCTCACCACCCCGCAGGAGCTGTGGGCGCTGCGCTACCCGGACACCCATGACCTCTACGTCCTGGAGCGCCGGCCGGGCGGCCAGCACGGCAGTCGGCACCTCGACCAGAGCGGCAGCCACGGCCGCATGCGCGTCCACTCGGCGCACCTCACCGACCATCCCGCCGTCGTCGTCGCCAGCGAGCGCCTGGACGAGAACGCCGACTGGCGCCCGCTCGGGCCCGGGCAACTGCTCCATGTGGACCCCGGACTGCGCGTCGTCCAGGAGACCCTCCTGCCGGATCCCCCGGCCCACCGGCTCACCCTCGACGACCTGCACCCCGCCGCGGCCGCCTCCCAGAAAGCCGCCTGACGGAGCCCGGCCAGAGGCGCGGCCAGAGGGCCACGCCGACTCTCACGCCGAGCGTTTGCGGGTGGTCTTCTTCGCCGTCGTCTTCTTCGCCGTCGCCGACTTGCTCGTGGTCTTCTTCGCCGTCGTCTTCTTCGCGTCCGCCGACTTGCTCGCGGCCGCCGACTTGCTCGCGGTCTTCTTCGCGGGCGTCTTCCCGGCCGCCGTCGTCCTCTTCGCCCTCGACGCGGGCTTCTCGCCGGTCAGCGGCGTCACCTCCGCCTCCTCGCCCCTGGACTCCTTCGCCGCCCGTACGCTCTTCTCCAGGGCCGCCATCAGGTCCAGGACCTTGCCGCCCGGGGCCGGCTCGGGGGACTCCGGCGGGGTCTCGCCGGCCGCCTTCGCCGCGATGACCTCCTCCAGGGCCTCCCGGTACTCGTCGTGCAGGTCCTCCAGGTCGACCTCGCCGAGGGTGTCCATCAGGGCGTCCGCCAGGTCGAGTTCCTTGTCGCGGACGGAGACGTCGCCGTCGGGTGCGACGCCCTCCGGGGCGCGGACCTCGTCCGGCCAGAGCAGGCCGTGCATGGCGATGGCGTCGCCGACCACCCGGAGCATGCCGAGGCGTTCCCGGCCGCGCAGCGCGTACTTCGCGATGGCCACCTTGTGGCTGCGTTTCAGGGCCTCCCGCAGGAGGGTGTACGGCTTCGCGGCGGGGGCGCCGCTCGCAGCCAGGTAGTACGCCGCGTCCATCTGGAGCGGGTCGATCCGGTCGGCCGGCACGAAGGCGACGATCTCGATGGTGCGGGCGGTGGGGATGGGCAGGTGGGACAGGTCGTCGTCGGTGATCGGGACGATCGTGCCGTCGGCGTCCTCGTACCCCTTGCCGATCTCCGACTGGGTGACCTCGCGGTCCTCCAGCTCGCAGAACTTGCGGTAGCGGATGCGGCCGTTGTCCTCGGTGTGGACCTGGCGGAAGGAGATCGAGTGGCTCTCGGTGGCGTTCACCAGCTTGATCGGGATGCTGACGAGACCGAAGGAGATCGCGCCGTTCCAGATGGATCGCACGTGCGGCTTCCCTCCGTCCGGGTCGTACGGTTTGTATGAGATTGTCATCGTATGACGCCGATCACAGAGGTGGAGGGGCGACGGGTCGCGCTCAGCAATCTGGAGAAGGTGCTGTATCCGGCGACCGGGTTCACCAAGGGCGAGCTGCTGCACTACTACGCGACGACGGCCGGGGTGCTGCTGCCGCATCTGCGGGACCGGCCGGTGTCGTTCCTCCGGTACCCGGACGGCCCCGACGGCCAGGTGTTCTTCGCCAAGAACGTGCCGCCCGGTACGCCCGAGTGGGTGACGACGGCCGAGGTGCGCCGGTCGGAGGGGGCGGCGCGGATGGTGCTGGTGCAGGACCTCGCGAGCCTGATGTGGGCGGCGAACCTGGTCACCGAGTTCCACACGCACCAGTGGGTCGCGCAGGCGCCGGACGAGGCCGACCGGATCGTCTTCGACCTGGACCCCGGGCCGCCCGCCACGGTCGTGCACTGCTGCGAGGTCGCGCTGTGGCTCCGGGAACGGCTGGCGGCGGACGGGATCGAGGCGCACGCGAAGACGGCCGGGTCGAAGGGGCTGCATCTGCTGGCGGGGGTGCGGGGGGCGAGCAGTGAGCGGGTCAGCGAGTACGCGAAGGGGCTGGCGGTGGAGGCGGAGCGGGCGATGCCGCGGCTGGTGGTGCACCGGATGACGCGGAGTCTGCGGCCGGGGAAGGTGTTCGTGGACTGGAGCCAGAACGCGGGGCGCAAGACGACGGCCACGCCCTACACGGTGCGGGCCCGGCGGGAGCCGACGGTGTCGGCGCCGGTGACGTGGGAGGAGATCGCGCAGTGCCGGGCCGCGGGGCAGCTGGTGTTCCGGCCCGAGGACATCGCTCCCCGCGTCCAGGGCCACGGCGACCTGCTGGCCCCCCTGCTGGACGCGGGGCGCCGGGCACCCCTGCCGTGAGCACTCACTCCCCCCCAGGCGCCCGGCCGTCCCGCGGAGCGGCCTACACCCTCCCCCACGTGTTGCGGTCCCGTGCCATCGCGTGCAGTGCCTCCACGTCCGCCGGTTTGAGGACCCCGCCCAGGCGGGACAGGTCCGGCAGGTCCCGGTCGCGCAGGACGCGGGCCTCGCGGGGCGGCGCGAGCACCGTCACGTCCGCCGGTTCGGTGAGGGCGAGAATCGGGCGGACCTCGGCCGTGAGGGCGTACGAGGCCCGGTCGGCGTCGGCACGCAGCCGGCGGAGCAGCGGCTGCGGATCGCGGCGGCCGAGGGTGACCATCGGGTCGGCCACCAGCACCTTCTGCTTACGGGCGGGGAGCGCGTGCACACAGAAGATGCCGCCGGGACCGATCAGCAGGTGGTGGATGCGGTCGCCGCCGGGCAGCGGCACGGAGTGCAGGGTGTGCCAGCCTGCGCCGTCCAGGCGGTCCAGGGCGTCGCCGACGGCCTGTTCCGCGGCCAGGGCGCGGCGGCGCGGGTCGGGGCGCAGGCGGTGGGACGGGCCGGGGTCCCGGTCGATCGCGATCAGCAGCGCCTCGCCGGGGCGGTTGGGCGCCAGGTCGTCGTCCGGGTGCAGGGTCAGCCGGGCCAGTTCGGCGGGCGTGGGCACGGGTGGCGGGCCGACCGTGACCGGGCCGGTCAGGAAGGGCCGCAGGGTCTCCAGTACGTCGTCCAGGTGCTCCTCGCTGAGGAGGTTGACCCGGCCCGCCTCACGGTCGTACCAGGCGATGTTCCGTCCGTCCGTGAGGCAGACGTACAGCCGCTCCTGGCCGTGGCGCCAGGCCGGCACGACGCGCAGTCCGCTCATTGCGACATCACCCCTCGACCATGGGAACAGGCGGGGTGCTCCAGGGGCAAGAACCCCGCTACCTTTGACTGGGGTTGGCGCACGCAGCGGGGAGGCGCCGGTGCGGATCCGTGGGGAGCAGTACGAGGTCCCGGCTCCGGACAGTCCGTGGAGCGAGGTGCTGCCCGGGCTGTGGATGGGCGGTCATGAGTTCCGTGGGCGGTCGGGGCGGCTGGAGCCCGCCGTGGTGCGGGGCGAGTTCGATCTGGTGCAGAGTCTGCTGCGGGTGCCCGGGCACGGGCCCGACGCGGGCGTGGAACACCATGTCTGGCCGATACCCGACGGACCGCTGGACGGAACACAGCTGGCGGGGGTGATCCGGCTGGCCCGGGCGGCCGCCGAGGCCCTGGACGCGGGGCGGTCGGTGCTGGTGCGCTGCTACAGCGGGTACAACCGGTCGGGTCTGGTGGTCGCGGGGACCCTGCTGTACCGGGGGTGCACGGCCGACGAGGCGATCCGGCTGGTACGGGCCCGGCGCTCGCCCTGGGCGCTGCACAACGAGCTGTTCGTCGCCTATCTCCGGGCCGGTCTGTCGACCGCCCGTCTCCTTGAGGAACTCGCCGAGTAGCCTCTCCTCTGCACCGGCGCCTCCGGCGCAAAACGGACTTCCATACGAATCCACGACTAAGGTGTACGGGGCCGTCACCCGATCCGCCGGCCCGGACACCCGTCGTACCCGAGCCAGGAGCAGCGTGCCGAGCCGTCGTCCCCTTCGCAGCGCCGTCGCCGCGGTCGCCGTCGCCCTGTTGTCGGTGACGGTGGCGGGCTGCGGCGACTCCGGCGGGCTGCGCGGGGCGGGGGCGACGCCGACCGCGATCAGTCCCGCGAAGCTCTGGCCCGATCTGCGGCCGGCGTCCAGTCCGGCCTGGCCGTACGACGAGGGCAGCAGGCACACCGTGAAAGGGATCACGGTGCCCGGGGACGACATCCGCGCGGTGGACCCGGTGGCCGTCGTCCGCGCGGAGATCTCCTCCGACCCCGCGGACTACGGGTCCAAGGGGGTGTACCACGAGACCGTGAACCGGATGAAGGCGTGCGGGGCGGCGGGCGGTGGCGACCGGTGTCCGCTGCTGAAGCCCTACTACCGGGACCTGACCGGGGACGGACGGGACGAGCTGACGCTCGGCTTCCGGCTGTATCCGACGAACCAGACCGCGTTGCGCGTGTACACCGTCGAGAAGCACCGGCTGGTGCAGGTGCTCGACGACAACGACGCGATCATCGGGGTGGAGCTGGCCGGGCGCGCGGTGATCGTGCGGTCGCCGGCCGGGATCACCGGGTACGAGTACCGCACGACCTGGGCGTGGGACCCGGACCGGAAGGCGATGGTGTTCTCGCGGGACGAGTTCATGCGTACGGGCAAGCGGCGGCATCACCGCACACCGGCGCCGGCTTTCACTCCGACCTCCGCCCCCACGACGTCGGCCGCGGCCTCGGCGGGTGCCTGGTGAGGCTCCCCCACTGGGCCGGGACGCTCGCGGCGAAGTCGGCCGCGTTCATCACGGTGATGTGCTGTGCGCTGGCCGCGCTCCTCGGCGTGCTGGTGCACGTGTCGGTGACCGACCAGACCGTGGCACAGGCCCGCGAACAGGCGCTGTCCCGGCTCGCGGAGGCGACCGGCGACTTCGAGGCCGGGGACACGCTGGTGCCGGAGGCCAGGGTCGATCCGCGGGGGCTGCCGTCGCCGCTGCGGGCGCTCGCGCTGGCCGGGGAGCGCGGCACGATGGTCTCCAAGGACGACGGCCGCCCCCTCATGTGGGCGGCGGGTCCGGCCGACCGCCACCGGGTGCTGGCGGTCGCCGTCGACTATTCCCAGCAGGCCCGCACCATCGCCGCGCTCGACGGCTCCATCCTCTGGTCGTCGGCGCTGGCCATCGGGGCCACGCTGCTGGTGGGCGCGTTCGCGGTGACCCGGGTGACCCGGCGGCTGCACGGCACCGCGCAGGTGGCCCGGCGGATCAGCGCCGGGGATCTGGACGCACGGGTGGACGACCCCCGTACGAAGGATCCGACCCGGCCGCAGGACGAGGTGGCCGCGGTCGCCGCCGCGCTGGACGGCATGGCCGCGTCGTTGCAGAGCAAGCTGCAGAGCGAGCAGCGGTTCACGGCCGACGTGGCGCACGAACTGCGGACCCCGCTGACGGGACTGCACGCGGCGGCGGAACTGCTGCCTCCCGGGCGGCCGACGGAGCTGGTGCGGGACCGGGTGGCCGCGCTGCGCACGCTCACCGAGGACCTGCTGGAGATCTCCCGCCTCGACACGGGCCGGGAGCGGCTGGAGATCGACGCGGAGGCGCTGGGCGCGCTGGCCGAGCGGGTGGTGCAGGTGTCCGGGACGGAGACCGAGGTCAAGGTGGTCCGGGACGTGTGGGTGGAGACCGACCGGCGGCGGCTGGAACGGGTGCTGGGCAACCTCGTGGCCAACGCCCACCGGCACGGGCGGGTGCCGGTGGTGCTGACGGTGGAGGGCAAGGAGGTCACCGTCCGGGATCACGGGGACGGGTTCCCCGAGTACCTGGTGGCGCACGGTCCCCAGCGGTTCCGGACGGAGGGCGGCTCCAAGGGGCACGGGCTGGGGCTGACGATCGCGGCGGGGCAGGCGGAGGTGCTGGGCGCACGGCTGTCGTTCACCAACGCGGTGGACGGGGGTGCGGTGGCGGTGCTGACGCTCCCGTAGGGGGTCGGGTGCGTGGCGCGGCCGCGGGTGGGCGGGGGCACCGGCCCGCGCGCCACGCTGGCGCCGATCCACACAGCACACATCTCGCGCTATTTGGGTAAGTTCCGGACATGACCAAGGCCGGAACCACCCTGGCGGCGAAAGAGGCCCCCGCCTCCCCCGTTCGCCTCCCCCGGCGCCGGGGCGTCGAACTCGCCCTGATCGTGCTGGCCGTGCTGCTCTCCGTGTACGGCTACTGCGCGGTCGGCGTGGCCAGGACCGGCACCGTCCCGCCCGGCGCCGCCGGTTACGGAGCCGGCCTCGGGTTCCTCGCGCTCGTCGCGCATCTCGCCGTACGCCTGCGCGCGCCGTACGCCGATCCGCTGCCGCTGCCGATCGGCGTGCTGCTCAACGGCCTCGGCCTGGTCCTGATCTACCGGCTGGACCTGGAGACCCCGGGCGACCGTGCGGCCCCCGCCCAACTCGTCTGGTCGACCCTGGGCGTCGGCTTCTTCATCATGGTCGTGCTGATGCTGCGCGACCACCGCGTCCTCCAGCGCTACGCCTACGTCTGCGTGGCCGCCGCCCTCGTCCTGCTGCTGCTCCCGATCTTCTTCCCAGCCGTCAACGGGGCCCGGATCTGGGTCCGGATCGCCGGATTCTCGCTCCAGCCCAGCGAGTTCGCGAAGGTGCTGCTCGCGGTGTTCTTCGCCGCGTACCTGGCCGCCAACCGGGGCGCGCTCGCCTACGCGGGCCGCCGCCTGTGGTTCATGCAGTTCCCGACGGGCCGGGTGCTCGGTCCGATCGTCACCATCTGGCTGGTGAGCGTCGGGGTGCTGATCCTCGAACGCGACCTGGGCACCTCGCTGCTCTTCTTCGGGCTCTTCGTCGTCATGCTGTACGTCGCCACCGGGCGCACCGGCTGGATCGCCGTCGGCCTGCTGCTCGCCGTGGTCGGCGCGGTCGCCGTCGGCCGTCTGGAACCGCATGTGCACGGCCGTATCGAGGACTGGCTGCACCCCTTCGCCTCGATCGACGCGGGGCAGGGACCGAACCAACTCGCACAGTCCCTCTTCGCGTTCGCCGCCGGCGGGGTGCTCGGGGCCGGGCTCGGTCTCGGTCACTCCGTCCTCATCGGCTTCGCCGCCAAGTCGGACTTCATCCTGGCCACCGCGGGCGAGGAACTCGGCCTGGCCGGCCTGTCGGCGATCTTCCTCCTCTACGGTCTGCTCGTGGAACGCGGCTACCGGGCCGGCCTCGCCCTGCGCGACCCCTTCGCCCGGCTGCTCGCGGTCGGGCTCGCCTCGATCGTCGCCCTCCAGGTGTTCGTGATCGCGGGCGGGGTGACGGGGCTGATCCCGCTGACCGGCATGGCGATGCCGTTCCTCGCCCAGGGCGGCTCCTCGGTGGTCACCAACTGGGCGATCGTCGCCCTGCTGATCCGGGTGAGCGACTCGGCCCGCAGGCACTACGACGGACGGGTGGCCCCGTGAGCCGGCAGCAGGGGACCGCCGCGTACGTCCGCCGGGCCCGCGCCCTGTGCGCCCTGCTGCTGTTCGCCCTCCTCGTCAACGCCGCCCGCGTGCAGGTCGTACAGGGCAGCTCCTACGACGGCAACCCGGCCAACCGCCGTGCCACGATCGCCCGTTACGGTCTGCCCCGCGGGAACATCCTGGTCGGCGGCGAGGCGGTCACCGGCTCCCGGGACAGCCGGGAGCAGCTGCGTTACGAACGCACCTATCCGCAGGGCCCGTTGTACGCCCCGGTCACCGGCTTCGCCTCCCAGCTGTACGGCACGACGTTCCTGGAGCACGCCGAGGACGGCCTGCTCGCCGGCACCGACCCGATGCTGTCGCCGTTCCCGCTGTGGCACGACGGCAGCCGGGTGCCGACCCCCGGCGGGAACGTGGTGACCACCCTGAACCGGTACGCCCAGGAGGCCGCCTACCGCGGCCTGGGCGCCCGCAAGGGCGCGGTGGCCGCGATCGAACCGGCGACCGGCCGGATCCTCGCCCTGGTCTCCACCCCCTCCTACGACCCCTCCGAACTGTCCGGCAACGACAGCCGGGTGGCCTCGGCCTGGGCGCGGCTCAACGACGACCCGGAGAAGCCGATGCTCAACCGGGCGGTACGGCAGACGTACCCGCCGGGTTCGACGTTCAAGGTGGTCACCGCGGCCGCCGCCCTGGACGCCGGGGTGGTCACCGATCTGGACGCGCCGACCGACTCCCCCGACCCCTACCGGCTGCCGGGCACGACGACCCGGCTGACCAACGAGGGGGACGGCTGCCGGGACGCCTCGCTGCGGGAGGCGTTCGAGTGGTCGTGCAACACGGTCTTCGCGAAACTGGGCGTGGACGTGGGGGTCGCGGACATGACGACGGTCGCGCAGGGGTTCGGCTTCAACGACACGAAGCTGCGCATCCCGTTCTCGGCGGCGACCAGCACCTTCGACACCCGCGTGGACAAGGCGCAGCTGGCGCTGTCGTCGATCGGGCAGTACAACACCCGGGCCACCCCGTTGCAGATGGCGATGGTCTCGGCGGCGGTGGCGGACGGGGGGATGGCCCGGCCGCCGTACCTCGTGGAGCGGACGGAGCGGCCGACCGGCGAGACGGTGGGCATGGGGGGTTCGGGGCCGGCGCGGCAGGTCATGAGCCCCTCGACGGCCGTGCGTATGAAGGAACTCATGGTCGACGTGGTCCAGGAGGGCACCGGCGGCAACGCGGCGATCCGCGGGGCCACGGTCGGCGGCAAGACCGGCACCGCGCAGCACGGTCTCGGCAACTCCGGGGTGCCGTACGCCTGGTTCGTGTCCTGGGCGCAGGCGGACACGGACGTGGAGCCCAAGGTCGCGGTGGCGGTGGTCGTCGAGGACGCGGCGGCCGACCGCGGGGAGATCAGCGGGGGCGGGGACGCGGCGCCGATCGCCAGGGCGGTGATGCGGGCGGTGCTGGGGCTCTGAGGCTCCGGTCCGGGGCCGGGGTTGAGGTAGATCCGGCGTCAACAAGTCTCGCGCAGGGGATTGACCGTCTTGCTGACACGCGGTCTCATAAGACCGGACGACGACGTACCCCCGGGTAACGAGGTGAGGGAGCCATGACGACCCTGACGGAAGCCGACGCGGTCGACGGACTGCGGGACGCACTCGGCCTGCTCAAGGACCGCGAGCAGGTGGCCGAACGGCTGCTCGTCTCCTCCGCGAAGCACTCCTTCGACCCGGACAAGGAGCTGGACTGGGACGCGCCCTTCGAGGACGGCAAGTGGTTCTGGCCGCCGGAGCTGGTGTCGCTGTACGACACGCCGATGTGGAAGCGGATGAGCGAGGAGCAGCGGATCCTGCTGTCGCAGCACGAGGCCGCCGCGCTGGCCTCGCTCGGCATCTGGTTCGAGCTGATCCTGATGCAGTTGCTGGTCCGGCACGTCTACGACAAGGCGGCGACCTCCGCACACGTGCGGTACGCACTGACCGAGATCGAGGACGAGTGCCGGCACTCGAAGATGTTCGCGCGGCTGATCGAGCGGGGGGACGCGCCCTGGTATCCGGTGAGCCGGGCCCACCAGAACCTGGGGCGCCTGTTCAAGACCATCTCGACCACGCCGGGGTCGTTCACGGCGACGCTGCTGGGCGAGGAGGTCCTGGACTGGATGCAGCGACTGACCTTCCCCGACGAGCGGGTGCAGACGCTGGTCCGTGGGGTCACGCGGATCCACGTGGTCGAGGAGGCCCGGCACGTGCGGTACGCCCGTGAGGAGCTGCGGCGGCAGATGGTGACCGCTCCGCGGTGGTCGCAGGAGTTCACCCGGGTGACCTCGGGGGAGTTCGCCCGGGTGTTCTCGGTGGCGTTCGTCAATCCCGAGGTGTACACGAACGTGGGTCTGGACCGGCGGGAGGCGGTGGCGCAGGTGCGGGCCAGTGGGCACCGGCGGGAGGTCATGCAGACGGGGGCGAAGCGGTTGACCGACTTCCTGGACGACATCGGGGTGCTGCGGGGGGCGGGGCGGCGGTTGTGGAAGAGCTCGGGGTTGCTGGGTTGAGTGTCGGGTACGGCAGTTCCTCCCCCAGCGCCCCTAGGCAGGTGTAGGTGCCGTCGGCTGTGAAGTGCCGAAGCTGTCGTCCGGGCCTTCCGTCGCCGTTTCTGGAAGCCTCAGCGGTGTGTAGTGGGCCAACGGCCTTGCCCCCGGGTCCGGGCGTACCGCGCCCAGGATCGGGTTGGCGGCGATCGGGGAGACCTTGATCTTGGCGCCGGGGCGGGGGGCCTGGACCACCTTGCCGTCGCCCAGGTAGAGGGCCACGTGGCTGGCCTCGGGGAAGTAGACGACGAGGTCGCCGGGGCGCAGATGGTTCAGGGGGACGTGCGGGAGGTGCGCCCACTGTTCCTGGCTGGTGCGGGGGATGCGGGTGCCCGCGTGGCCCCAGGCCTGTGAGGTGAGGCCCGAGCAGTCGTACGACGTCGGGCCCGCCGCACCCCACTGGTACGGCTTGCCCAGCTGCCGTACCGCGTAGCGCAGCGCGCGGTCGCCCTCCTGGGACGGCGGGGGTGTGGTGGCGCTCAGGGCGCCCGAAGCGGCCAGGTTCCGCTGGGCGGCGGCCGCGTCCGTCCGCTCCAGGTCGGCGACGGCGGTGAGCTGGGCGGGGGTGAGGGCCGCCAGCATGCGTTCCACGTCGGACAGCCGGGCCCTCACCTCGTCACGCTGCTTCTTCTGGCCCTCGGCGAGGGTGAGTCGGGTGTCGAGCGCCTTGCGGGCCTTGCGGGCGAGATCGGTCTGCTTCCGCTCGCCGTCCGCGAGACGCCCCACCGCCTCGGCCCGCCGGCGCGCCAACTCGCCGATGAGATGGCCCTCGTCGAGGGCGTGCTGCGGGTCGCGGGCGAGGAGCAGCCGGATGTACGGGGAGATGCCCGTGGTGTTCTGGTACTGCTCCCGGGCCAGCCGGCCCGCGTCGGTCCTGCTGGTGCGCAGCGAGCGCCTGGCCCTGGCCAGCTCGTCGTCCAGGCGGGTCACCTCGGCGCGCTGGCGTGCCAGGCGTTCCTCGGCCGCGTTGTAGGCCTCGGTGGCCTGTTCGGTCTCCCGGTAGAGCCGCTGAAGATCCGTCAGCAGTTCGGCCACCGGACGCTGCGGGTCGGGCGCGGCGAGCGCGGGTACCGGCACGAGCACGGCCTGGGCCGCCACCACGGCCGTACCGACCAGGCGCAGAAGCCCTCCTGACACGTCATCACCTCCGATGCGGAACGGACCCTCCGTGCCGCATCGTGATAATCAGACATGTATGGCCGGTTTGTACGGTACGTGTGCGCGGTTCGGCGCAACGATGTCACCCGTCGGTGGCGGCCCGCTTGCTCCACGGCCACTTCGGCCTGCCGCCAGCGGTGCCGCCGCCCTTGCCCGTCGGGTCGTACACGTACTTCCAGCCCTGCGTCAGGCCCAGGTGTTTGCTGCGGCCGCGGGGGACACGCCGGTAGACCAGGACGGTGGGCGGGCCGCCGGCCGGATCCGGGACCGGGATGCGGTACGTCTTCGGGGGGTGGCCGGTCATGCCGAGCAGCACGGGGAGCACCCGCCCGTCCATGGGGCCGCCCTCGAAGGGGGTGTCCTGACTCTTCACGGCACCAGTCTCAGCCATCCGCCGCGAGGGCGTCGACGAGGGCGGCCGTCTGCGGGTCGCGGCGCGCCGTCACGCTCAGCACGGCGACGAACTGGTCGACCAGCCAGTCCCGCAGTTCCTCGACGGGCGGCTGCTTCTCCTCGTCCAGCCAGATCAGGGAGGCCGCCTCGACCGCGGTGATCCACATCCGGACGGTCATCCGGAGCCGGCGACCGGGGTCGGCGACGTCGAGGTGGCTGAGAATGTGCTGTGCGGCGGCCCGTCGTACGCCGTCCACGATCGCCGTCGTCCGCGAGGTCTCCACCACGCTGCCGCCCTGGAGCAGGGCGCTGAAACCCGCGTCGTGCTGGTCGACGAAGGTCAGGTAGCGGTCGAGGGCCCGGGACAGCCGGGGCAGCAGCGGGCCCTCGCGGGGTTCGTCGAAGCAGTGCTCCAGCTCCTCGGCCGCGGACCTGAGCGCGGCCTCGTAGAGCTGCTGCTTGCCGCCCGGGAAGTACCGGTACACCAGCGGACGGGAGACCCCGGCCGCCTCCGCCACGTCGTCCAGCGAGACGTCCTCGGGCACGCGGTGCGCGAAGAGGGAGAGGGCCGCGTCGAGCAGCTGGCTGCGCCGCTCCTCGACGGACAGCCTGCGGTAGGCGGGGGTGGCGGCCTGCGGGGTCATGGACTCAGCGTATGCGCTCCGCGGGAGGCCGCGACGGGGTGGTGGTCGGGTGCGGCGCCAACGTGGCTGGTCGCGCAGGTCCCCGCGCCCCTTACGGGGCGCTTTGGCGCCCGCGGCCGAGAACGGGACCGATCAGGCAGCCGCGGTCACCGACGCCAGATAGGCGGCTGTCTTCTCCGGCTCGTAGAAGAAGTTCTCGAAGTCGGCCGGGTCGTTGAAGGCGTTCGCGAAGCGGTCCGCGACCGGCTGGAGCTGGCCCGCGGCGCCGATCAGGTTGAGGATGTGCTCCGGCGGCGGTGCCAGCATCGCGTTCGTCCACTTGGTGACGTGCTGGGCCGTGTTCCAGTAGCGGTCGAAGGTCCCCTGCATCCAGGTCTCGTCGAACTCCTTCTCGCCGTGTTCGAGGATCGAGGCGAGGTAGGAGGCGGCACACTTGGCGGCCGAGTTGGAGCCCTGACCGGTGATCGGGTCGTTGGCGACGACCACGTCCGCGACGCCCAGGACCAGCCCGCCGCCGGGGAGCCGGCCGATCGGGTTGCGGACCGTGGGCGCGTAGCGGCCCGCCAGGGTGCCGCCCGCGTCGGTCAGTTCGACCTTGCCGGCCCGCGCGTACTCCCAGGGCGTGTACCGCTCCATGAGTCCCAGGGTCAGGGAGAGGTGCTCCGATGCTGCTGCACGAACTGCTCAGCGGGGAGGTGCCGTTCGCGGGTTCCACGGCCCTCGGCGTGCTGCACCGGCACCTGTACGAGCCGCCGGTGCC
>NZ_JBEYFC010000118.1:0-21114 GCF_040634175.1 Streptomyces sp. NPDC007162 | reverse complement strand
CAGCGTGACCGGGGCGCCGCCCGTGACGGGGACGGCCATGAGCTGCTCGCCGGACTCGTCGGCCAGATTGGAGGGGTCCGACGGCACGGTACGGTTGCCCGCCGTCAGCGGAACGGGTTCTCCGTCCCGCGGTCCGTCTCACCGGCTGCGTCGAGGAGTTCGAGCAGGTCAGGACCTTCGGCATCGCGCTGATCGATCCACCAGCCGGCCCGGGTGACGGCGCGGGCTTTCTCCTCCAGCTCCGCCCAGTCCGCCTCGTCCCACGTGCCCTCGGCGACGAGCGCGGTGTACGCGGCCGTCATCAGCTGGTGGCGGGAGCGCTCGCCCCAGGCCAGGGTCTTTTCCGGGCCCTCCAGCTGCGGCATGCCGAACTGCTGCGCCCAGGCGACGGCCGCTTCCTGCTCCTCGGCCCGCTTCGTCGCGAGCCACTCCTGCTTGGACTCGGATCCGGTATCGCGCGCCGCCTTCCAGCAGTCGGTGCAGTCCTTCGACGCGAGCCAGCGGGCATAGCCCGCCCTCTGGTCGGCAGGACGATGGGACAGGTCGTGATCCACGCTGTGGGAGCAGGCGTGCTCCACGGTCCAGGTCGTACGTATTGCCACGTGGTTGTTCCTGCTTTCTGTCTTCTGTGTTGTCTCAGCGTGTCCTGCGGATGGCGTCTGTGGCCGCCGTGGCGATGGCGGCGGGGGCGCTGGAGGGCTGGGGCAGGTGCAGCAAGGTGGTTCCCGGCAAGTGGTGGGACTTCGCGGTGAGGGTGAGCTGGAGTACGGCGCAGCCGGCGGTCGTGAGCTGCTTGACGCGGGTGACGGCTTGAGCGGTTTCGTCGCTGCTGTACCGGGCGTCGGTGACGATCACGAGGAGGCGGCCGGCGCCGGGGCGTCTGAGTTCGAGGCCGTGGTCGAGTGCGTCGATGGCGTCGCCGAGGTTGTGGTGGCCGCCGTTGGCGTCGAACGTCGTCACGCGCTCTGGTGCTCGGTGGGTGGGTCGGGTCAATGCGGTCAGGTGCCTGTCGTAGGCGATGGTGGCGGTAAGGGAGTCGGGGTCGGTCAGGGCTGCTGCGCGTGCCACGATCCAGGCAGCGGACGCGACGGGCGCGCAGGCGGCACGCATGGAGCCGGAGACGTCGACGGCGATACCCACACGCAGCGGTGGGGTGGGGGAGTTCCGGCGGCGGGTGTGGGTGAAGGGTTCCGCGGTGGGGACCGACCCGGCCGCGCGCTGAGCGTCGCGGGCGAGGGCCGCGCGCATGTTGAGGCGGCCGGGCGGGGTGGGGCTGGTGGTCGGCTCCTCGGTCCGCTCGCGGTAGGCGGCGGCACGCAGGGCGCGGCTCAGGCGCGCGGCGGCACTCTGCTCGGTGGCGGTGGGCCTGCGGGTGCCGGTGACCGGGTTGCCGTAGGGCGCCGGTGTGCCGTCGGGGGTGACGGTGGTGCCATGGGCGTTGAAGACCGACTTGGCGGTGGCGGCGGCTTTGCGTCGCTGGCCGGCCCGCTGGGCGCGGTCCTGAGCCTGCGCTTTGGACTGCGCGGCCATGGCGTTGGTCGCTGCGGCCTGTGCTGCGAGGTCGGCGGCGTCGGTGGCTGCCGTGCTGTCCATGACGACCCCTACGGCGCCGGACAGCAGATCGGTGAGGTTCTCCGGCATGGGCAGGGCGGGGGTCGCGGTGTCCAGAGCGTCGCACCATTTGTGAGCGTGCGCGAGCATGGTCGTGGCGTCGTGGTCGGCGCACTGGTGGGCTGCGGTCCAGATGCGGGTGAGTGTGGCCAGCAGGTTTGCGCCCAGCACCTTTTCGCACAGATCGGCGACGGCTCGGGTCTCGCCGGCGTCCAGGATGCCGACGTCACGGCGGCCGAGGACCAGGGCCGCCACGGCGGCGGCGTGCTCGATGCCTTGGAGGGTGGGGTGGGCGATGTCGGGCATGACCAGGGTTCGGGCACTGGTGCGCAGGTACGTGCGGTCCGTGGGCCGCGTGATCAGGTGTGCGCCTTCGACACGGCTCTCCTCCAGCAGGAGCGCGGCCTCGATGACACGGGGGTTCGCTCCGGCTGGCGCCGTCCAGAGGGAGTGGGCCGCGTGCGCGGCCTCGTGGACGAACACTCCCCAGGCGGCGGGATACCGCTCCTCGTCGCCCACGATCCGCGGATGGATTTCGTGGGGCTGGAGCGGGGCGAACAGGCCGGCGTCGAACTCGACCTCGCCCAGAGTGGGGAAGAACGCGGCCGGTGCTCCGCTGCGCGTGCCGGGGCGGCAGGTGACGAGGAGGTCCTGGCGGCCGGAGAGTGCGACCAGCCGATCGCCGAGTTCGGCTCCTACGCGCAGCCACGCGTCCGGGGAGGAACGGGGTTGCGCGGGCGGGGCGCCGTCGTCGTCCCATCGCGCGAGGTCGGCGTCGTCGTCCGGCGTGGTGGCGGGGGACTGGACGTGGTGGTGGGCGCTCATCGCGAGCGGCCCCGGTGCGCGGAGCCGGTGCTGCCCGGGGGCTGCCGGACGGTCGAGGCGGAAAGCTGCTTGCCGAGGGTGAGGGGGCGGACCTCCTTGACGCCGGCAGCCTTGATGACGGCAGCGGCGACGGCGTCGCGATCCTCCAGAGGAGCGATGCCGACCAGGTTCGCGAGCGCGGCTTTGGTGCCGAGGACGGCCTCGGTTTTCTGGTAGCTGAGCAGCTCTCGCAGTTGGGGGGCCCAGCCCAGCTCGCCGAGTTCGACTTGGCGGGAGAGGTGTCGGGCGACCCGGACCACCCGGGCATCGATCCTCAGCGCCAGGGCGAGGTCATAGTCCGTGCCGATCTGGATTTGCACGCTGAACCGGCTTGCGAGCGCCTCCGTCAAAACCGCCCCGTGGACGCCGGGATTGTGGCCCGCCACCACGTAGAAGCCCGGCTCGGCCTTGATGGTCTCGCCCTTGTGGGCCTTGACCTGGATCTGCCTGCGCCCGTCCATCGCGGGATACAACGCCGCCAGGACCTTCGGTGAGATCAAGGTGGCATCGTCGATCAGCAGGGCGCGGCCCTCGGTCATCGCGGTGACCAGCGGACCGTACTGGAAGACGTAGGCTCCCGCGTCGTCCTGTGTGTACTCGCCGATCAAGTCGCCGACCGTGGTGTCGCCGTCACCGGCGACGGTGAGCAGGTCCGGGAACGCCGCCTCGACCAGACTCGTCTTGCCGGTGCCCGGAGGGCCGTAGAGCAGCACCGGCACGTCGGCGTCGCGCAAGCGATTCAACGCCTCGACGTCGGGCAGATCGGCCAGCTCCCGGGGGTGGTAGACCTGGCCCCCCGCGCGGCGGATCGGGCCGGTCTGCCTGGGCGTGGCTGCTGCGGGAATGGTCGTGCGGGCCATGGCCGCCTGGGCGCGGGGAGAGTGGGTGCCCGGTGGGCTGATCACAGCGGTCTGCGCGGCTGCGGCGGTTTTCGCGTTCGCGCGGAACTCCGGTTGTCCGGTTCCGCCTTGGTCGGCCTCCCCGCGTCGCACCAGGGTGAGGGCGGCGTTGCGGACGGCGCCGTGGGAGTGGCCCAGCTGCCTGGCCATGTCCCCGATGGTGAGCGTATCCGCCGGCCGGTCGGCCAGCAGTCGGGCCACCTTGGCCCGTAGTTCGCCGCCCTTGGTGCGCGCTGGACCGGTAGGCGTTCCGGGTGTGGTCAAAACGAGGCCCCTTCAACAGGTACGGGTGCGGGCGGGGTTGGCGATGCGCTGGAGAGGCTGGCCGCTCTCGGAGCGGATCACGGACTGTGCCGACATCGGCGACCGGGCCAACCGGGGCGTACCGTCGGCGCTCACCGGCCGACCGAGGTCTCGGTCCAGGTGCACAGGATGGCCGGCGACGAGCAGCTCGCTGGCTGCCGAGCAGGCCCGTGCGTCCGCTCCGTACCGGGTTCCGTCGCTCGACAGGCGCAGCCTGGCGTCTCTTCGAAGCCGGCCTGGAGCAGGATCCGCCGGGCGGCGGCGTTGTAGCCCGTGGTGGTGATCTCGCCGGTGATGGTGTGCCGGATCGTCAGGAACGGCTCTGCTGGTACTTCGGGCAAGGCGGATCTCCTATCGGTGGTGGCGGGAAAGCGGTGGGGTGTTGGGCGAAGACGAGGCGGGCCCGGAGCTTGATGACCACCGTGATCAGGGGTGCGGCCAGGTCATGGTCTGCGCGGCACGCGGGTGGTTCAACGGCGTGTGGTGTTGCGCCGGGACGTGGTGCTGGATGAGGGCTTCGCGGCCCGGGCAGCGCGGGCGGGCGCAATCACTGGAGGCGGTTTATCGAAGGTCCAGTGGGCGGGGTGATCGCTGAAGCGAGTGAGGGGGTCGGTGTCCCAGGGGACGAGCGGTCCCCAGGTCGCCTGGATCCTGACGCTGATGACTTCGATGCTCCCCGGGCGCAGGATGTAGCCCCACTCGAAGTCCTGTTCAGCGGCTGACTGCGGGGTGATGGTCTCGCGGGCGGGCGGGGAGCCGTCCGGGGTGATCAGGAAGTTGTCGAGGGCCCTGCTGGGAAACTGCATACCGCCGGTCAGCTCGGTGACCAGCGCGGGGGGTGCCCCGTCGAGGAGATCGGTGCCCAGGGTGTCCCAGCCCAGGGTGACGCTGTCGATGAGGTGGTGCGCCATGGCGTCCACGTCACGGTTGAAGCGGTACTGGAACGCGGCGAGGAGCAGGGGCACCTTGTGACTCGGCTGGCCGATGTAGTGGACGCCGATGCCGCTGTAGCCGTCGCTGGTGACGCGGGCAATGAAGGAACTGGTCGAAAGGAGGTCTCCGGGATGACGAGGGTGAACTAGCGGCGGGCGGCGGGGCGCGAGGGGCTGCTGGCCTGTGACGGGGCTGCGGCAGGAGCGCTTTGAGGCCGGCTTCCGCGCGGTGTCCGGATGGAGGGCGGGGTGTCGAGGGAGGACCAGGCAGCCGGGTGGTCGTTGAAGGCGGTGCGCGGGTCCACGGACCAGCTCACGAGCGGGCCGATGTCCTCGTGCGGAAGGCTGATCACCTCGCGGCTACCCGCGGGCGGTCAACAACCTCGCCCTACAGTCCCTCGTCGCGGCCTTCGCCACCGGCAAGAACCTCGTCGACGACACATCTGCCCGCGCGGCCGTCAGCGAGGTGGTCGACTGAGGAGTCAGTCTTGGACGCTGCGCAGAAACTGGGTGAGTGTCCTGCCGGGGATGGATCCCGACGGGACAACGCCAACCGGCACTGCCCCCATGGCCCCATAGAAGGGCTCCGCGTTCGGATCCGCATCAATGGTGAACTGGGTGAACCCCAGGTCACGAGCAGTCGCGACGACGTGGTCGAACAGCAGACGGCCGACGCCCTTCCCGATGACACCGGGATCGACGAACATCATGCCCAGCACACCCTGCGGCGGGTCGCCCTCCAAGGTCGTGAAGCCGACAATGCCGCCGTTTTGTTCTGCAACAGCGGCCCGGCGGCCAGAAAGCTCACCTTCTCTGAGCGTGAGTTCCTCACGGCACGACTCAAGAAACTGAGCGTCATACCCCCAATACGCCTTCGAACGAAGGGCTAGGTCCGTTAAAAAGTTCGCTTCTTCCGGCCGCGCAGGCCGGATCGAAATCCCCACTGAGTACCCCCACACACTTGGCGTCGTCGAACCTCAATGATCCACATGAGTGGTCGCGAACGACAGGTCGCGCCAGACATGACCTTGCAGGTCTCGAATACTCGCTGAGGAGCCGGCACCTCGCCGACCACAGCGACACCTCGCCGATGATCGCCCCGCTTGGCAGCCCACCGGCGGGGCGTCGTTGTCACAGAACACCGGCATCGCGAACGCCGCCGGCATCGGCATTTTGAGTGTCGGGCAACAAGCCGGTAGGGCAGTCGGGGAGGGCGAAGCGCTGGGGGCGGTCTTGACCGTGGTGCTGGCGTTGTTGCTGGTGGTGCAGGCGGTGGCGGTGAGAGCGGCCGTGATGGTGGCGGTGAGCACGGCGGCGGTGCGGCGGTGTGCTGGGGGATGTGGTGCTCCGGGTGCGTACGGTCAGTGGGTTCGAGTGGGGACCGCGGATGCCGCAGGCGCGGGTGGCGCGGCAGGGGCTGGGGGCCGGGTGTCGGCGGCGGTCCGCAGGTGCTTCGCGGCGTCGGCGAGATGCGTTCGAGTTTGCGCGATGCGGTTGGCGAGATGCCGGTGGCCGGTGGTCATCGCGCGGGCCCGGCCGGGGCTCGGCGCTTGGTGGCTGAGGTCGGCGAGAGTGCCGAGCAGGTGGACGGCGGCACCGAGCGAGGCGAGCGCGGCACCGGCAGGCTCGGCCGCGCGGGCGAGTCCGCCGGCGAGGCGGCGCTGAGCGGCCGTGACCTGGGAGGGGTAGCGGTCGGCAGCCCGGTGACGCGCGGCGTGCTGGCCGACCAGGTAGCCCAGCAGACGGGCCAGGTGGCGGACTTCGTCGTCCAGGAGGTCACTGAGTACCGGGTCTGCGCGGATCTGGTCGGGCAGCGGGAGCTGGTCGGCGATGGAGTTGAGTCGGTCGGCCACGTCGTGCAGCAGCATCCGCTCGTCGAGGTCGCTGGCAGCTTCATGAGGCATCAGAGGACTACCCCTGGGCCGCGGACGGTGTGCCCGCTGCCTGCCCGGCGGTCTCGATCAGCAAGGTCGTGCGGGTCGGCGGCACGGGCTTCGCCAAGGTCATCGGCTGGGGCCGCCCGGCGCAGCCGGGGGAGGGGGCGGGGGCGGCCCCGGCAGCGTTCCGCGGACTGTGCGGGCGCGTTGCGTGAGCGGGTCGGGATCCGGGGGCGGGTCGTAGTGCGCCCGGAGGATCTTCAGGTCGGCTTCGGCTGCCATCGCGAGGGCGGAGGAGATACGGCTGGCCGCGTCACGCAGGAGCTTCGGCGGTGACCCGGTCTCCGCGCCGCGGTTCTGGTTCTTCCAGCGGGCGGCCAGGGCCATGTGGTCGATGACCTCTGCAAGGAACGGCTCGACCGTGTCCAGCAGTGCGTTGAGGACGGTGCTGAACTCGGCCGGTGTGTCGGCGGCGTCCAGTGCCTCCCGGTACGGGCTCAGGTCCGGGACGGGGAGCGGCGCGGCTGGCAGTGAGTGTCGGGCGCGGAAGGCTTCTGCGTCGCGCTTGGCCCATCGGTGCAGGTCGTCAGTGGTGGCCGAGCCGGTCTGGTGGGCTCGGATCTGCTCCGCGGTGCGCGCGACGTTGTCGTACAGCTCGAAATCGGGGTGCTGCAGGGGTAACTCCGGGGAAGGTGAAGGGGCGTTGTGGTCGCTTCGGGCGGGGCTGTCGTCACGAGCGGTGGTGCCAGCGGGGCGATGCCCGGGAGGGAGGCGCGAGTGCTTTCACGGCGCCGCTCACCGGCTGGGGAGCTCCGTGTGCGGTGCGTGGGGGTGGGGGTCTCGGTGTTCTGCCCGGCGGTGGGGTATCGAGGGCACCGGCGAGGAGGGAGGGGCGGTCGCCGAGGTCGCGGAGCCAGCTCAGGAACTTGGGCAGGTTCTTGTCGGGACCGTAGGCGAGGTAGGTTCCGTCGGCGGTGTCGCAGCCGAACCACTCGGCGATCCCGAGTCGGATCCGGGAGTTGACGCGGCCCATGTGCACGCTCTTGCCGAGTCCCTTCGCCTTCTGTGCCAGCCGCTCGGCGACCGGGCCGAGTTTCCACTCGGTCGATCCGGCCAGGAAGAGGACGTCGAAGGCATCCCACGGCAGCAGACCGGGCGCATCGCATCCGTCCTGTGCCGCGTAGGCCGCCGGAACGCCCAGTTCGCGGATGCGGGCCAGCCAGGGCAGGGACTCGATCAGGGTGCCGGCTGCGTCGAACGGCTCATCCGGGGCCAGCGCCCACAGTCACCGGTCAGGCCCGTACCGGTCGACGGTGCGGCTCAGCCATGCGAACCATGCCTCGGTGCCCGGCCAGTAGCGGCCTTTGCCGTTGCTGCCGAACTCCGAGTTGTCACACGCGTACAGGGTGCCCTCGGGGATGCGGCTGCCTTGCGCGGGAGTGGTCATACAGCCGATGCGTCCGGCGCTCATCGCAGCCCGGATGTCAGGTCCCGAGGGAGTGCCGAGATACAGCACCGCCAACCTCCCGCGTGGACGGAGCGCGGGTCCGCCGGCCTGTGGGAACCCGTGGGCGAGAGGGAGGGGGAGGGATGGTGCTCTGCGGACGTGTCCGGGTTCGGGTCACCGGCTCTTCGGGCGGCCCGGCCGGGTGCGAGGTGTGACCGGTTCGGGGAGGTGGCTGGACGCCGAGGAGTTGGTTGGTGAGGCGGCGTGGGGCGGCAGCCCGAGCCGGCCGAGGCGGTGGTCGATAGCCTCGATCAAAGGCTGGGCGCTCCCGCCGTGGCGGGCCTCGGGCCGCTGCGAGGTACTGGGGTCGTCGGAGGGGGCCGAGTCGTAGAGGACCTCGAAGAGGCTCTGGTCGTCGGGGTGCTCGCGGGTCACGATCCAGCCCTCGGGGTCGCCGGGCGGGCGCTCGGAGGGCGGCTCCTGCGGCGGGCTGATGATCAGGTAGCTGTCGTCGGGGAGGGCCACGCGCACGATGTAGGCGCTGAGGCCGAACTCGATATCGCACTCCAGCCCGCGCTCTCGCAGCGGCGTGGTGATGTGCGCGTGGCGGCGCCACAACTCCTGCCACCACGGGGTGTCCACGTTGCGATGGTCGGGAAGCGGCGCGAGCGGAGCCGCGCGGCGGGCGTCTGGAGTGCTCTGCTGGTCAGCGGTCACGGTTCCGCCTGCGGGAGGATGGCGGGCGGTGGGGCGGAGGTATCCGGCGAGCGGGGTCGGCTTGCGGCTTCGGCACCGGACTGAAATCGAGTTCGTACTTGTCGCAGACGGCGATCAGGCCGTGCTCCCTATGGGCTTCGCGTCCGTCGAGCTCGGCCTGGCAGTGCTGGTAGTCGGCCCGGTCGGCGTCGCTGAAGTGGGCGGGGCGGTTCAGAGGACAACTTGAAGGGGCGGGGGTCGGCCCGGGTCAGCGGTGGCGACCGCCCGGTTTGGGCGGCATCGGGCTCTGGCGGGGGGAGGGCGTGAGGAAGAAGCGGTGGAAGTCGAGGTGGTCGGTGAGTTCCTGGACTGCGTCACCGAGCGACTCCGACGCGCGCCGCAGACAGGAACGCGCCGTCGCGTGTTCGATGACCATGCGGTTGTCCCGGAAGTATCTGTCGTTCTCGCTGTGCGACCGGGGCAGTGAGAACGCGGTCTGCGCAGTCTCGGTGCGAAGTGCGGTACGGCCTGGCTCGACAGGGTGACCGCCGACGCCAGATGGGCGAGGACGGCGCTGCCGGCACGGTTCTGGCTGGAGGTGGTCCGGGCGAAGTCGGCAGTCAGCTGGACGACATCACGGGCGAGGGCCTGTGCGCCGGTGACGTGCCGGAGTAGCGCGGTGAAGGACGGCGAGGCCGGGACATGACCGGTGTCGTCCAGCAACTCCCACTGCTCGAACGCGCCGGAAAGTTTGCCCCTGACGGCGTTGAGCGCGTCGATGAGGTGGAGGGTGGTGGCGCGCGGGATCAGCTCACGCTGGATATCAGGTTTCATGATCTTTTACGGTCTTTACGTTCATTCGAGCGTCGGTGTCGAAGAGCGCCAGCTCGTACGTGTGCAGAAGGTGCTGCACGATGAAAGATCGTCCTGCCACTTTCCACAGGCCGCGTCCTCGGTTGAGGTGGGCGATGGCGTCCATCTCGATGGAGGTCAGGCCGAGCAGGGACGCCGCGGCGTGGAGTTGGTCGGTCTCCTGGCGGTAGATGATGCGGGTGGAGCAGTCGGCGAGGAGTCCCTCGGCCAGGGCGCGGCCCTGTGATCCGGCGTCGCCGGCGGTGAGCAGGTCGGACAGCCGGTGGATCACCATGAGGTTGGCGATGCCGAGGCCGCGGGAGAGTTTCCACTGGGCCTGCATCCGCTGGAGCAGTCCGACGTGCCGCATCAGCCGCCACGCCTCGTCGTACACGATCCAGCGCCGGCCGCCGTTCGGATCGGAGAGGGCGGATTCCATCCAGGCGCTCGCGCAGGTCATCGCGAGGACGAGGGCGGTGTCGTCCCCGCTGCCGCCGAGGCGGGACAGGTCGATGGTGAGCATCGGCGCGGTCGGGTCGAAGGCGACGGTGGAGGGGGCGTCGAACATGCCGGCCAGGTCGCCGTGGACCAGGCGCCGCATGGCGTGGGCCAGGTCGCGGGCGGCATCGCCGAGTTGGCCCGACATCATCCCGGCGGCCTCGTCGAGCGCCAGCGGGTTGTTGAGGGTGGCGGCGACGTCGCCGAGGAGCGGGGTGCGCCCGGTGGCCACGGCGTGGGTGACGACGGCGTCGAGGGCGACGTCCAGGGCGGTGTGCTCCATGGGCATCAGGTCCCGGCCCAGGACGGTGCGGGCCAGGGAGCCGAGCAGGAGCAGGCGTCGTTTGCGGATCTCGCCGGCCCAGTCCGCCTCCGGCACGCTCGCCGGGCGTGGTGCCGCGTCCAGGGGGTTCAGGCGTCCGGGCAGTCCGGGACCGAGGGCGACGGACCGGCCGCCGAGGGCCTGTGCGACCGGTGTCCACTCGCCTTTCGGGTCGCACGGTACGTAGACGCGGTATCCGAAGGCGACCGAGCGCAGCGCGAAGGACTTGGCCAGGGCGCTCTTGCCCTGGCCGATGACCCCGGCGAGCAGGAGGTTCGGATTGGTGAATCCCTCGACGCGGCCGTATAGCGCGAACGGATCGAAGACGAAACTGGCTTCGGCGTGGACGTCGCGGCCGATGTAGATACCCTCGGCGCCGAGTCCGCCCTCGGCGAGGAAGGGATAGGCGCCGGCCGCGATGGCGGTGGTCATACGGTGGACGGGAAGTCTCAGCCGGTTACCGCGAGCAGAGGCGGGCCCGGGGCGCCCGCCTGGAGGGTGGAGCGCGGTGGGCATCTGATGCGCGGCGGGTGTGCTGTCGCTCTGGTGGGCGGAGGCTTCGGCGCAGGCCTTGGCGGTGGCCTCGGCGAGCTGACGACGCGCGGCCTTACGGCTGGCACGGTCGGCGCCGTGGGGAGTGAACAAGGGAGAGGCAGAGGCGCGGCGGGAGGGCCAGTGGCTCATCAGAGGCCCTCGATTCTGCAGATGGTGCTCATCGCGCGCAGGCCGTGGCGTGCGGGCGGAGGTCGGTGGGGGTGGTCTTGCGCCGCAGGACGTGCCCGGCGGCGAGGTGGCGCTGGCAGATCGTCAGCACGGGCGGTCCTTCGGGCAGCCGTTCTGGATGGCACGCGCTGGCCTCGGCTTCTTTCGCTGCGGTGTCGGCGGGCAGCAGGTGGAAGGCGGAGTGGACCTCGCTGGTGGCCTGCCAGAGGCAGGTGTGCGCGGTCGCCAGGTGACGGCCGGCGGCGGGGTACGGCGGGCGGGCGGTTTCGGCGAGGCGGTCCAGGAGCTGGAGCAGGGCGGTGAGGTGGGCGTGGAGCACGTCCAGGTGCCGACGGTCCGTTCGCTGGGGCGGGGCCGCGTCCGGCGAGGCAAGGGACCGCGTGTGGTGGCGGATTCCGGCGCTCGCGGCGCGGAGGTAGGGGTACGCGTCGTCGGGGCGCAGGGGAGAGGTCAAAGGTGGTGGTCCTTCCTGCCGGTAGGCAGGGCAGTGAGGGGCGTCCCGTTGCGGGTGAACCGGAGTGCCGCCGGTCAGGACGCGTGCGGGCGCGGCGGGTTCACAGGGCGGTGCGGGCCAGCGGGAGCGCGGTGAGCGTGAAGGCGTCCGGCTGCTGGCAGTTGAGGCGACGCAGGTCGACGCCGGAGGTGACGGCGTGGGTCTCGATCTGTACGCAGGCGGCGTCCAGGAGGGCGTCGGTCTCGGCGGTCACGGTGACCAGGCCGGTCAGTGCCACGTCCGCGTGCCCGGCGATGAGCTGGCGTTCGCGGGTTTTGACGTCGGCGTACTCGACGGAGTCTTCCTCGCTGTCGACCTGCCCCCGGCGGGCCCTCTCGTTGGCATCGGCGATGATCGCCGCCTTCCTGCGCTGGACGTCCCGCAGCGCGGATTCGAGGCCCTGCGGCACATAGATGAGGGAGAGGCTGCGGCGCACGCCGGCCGTGAACATGATCCCGTGCAGGAACCCGGCCCCCATCTCGGTGCGCGGCCAGTTTTCCACCCAGTAGGTGGCGTGCCGTGCGCTGTCGGTGGTGAGGCGGTCGTACTCCTCGAACTGGACGACGGGCCCGGCGGCGGCGGGGTCGGCCTCGGCGCGGCCGGTCTCGGACCATTGCTGGAGCGCGGCGAGGGCTTTGGGGTCGTAGGCGGTGCGGATGACGGCGGCGATCTCTCGCGCGGTCAGCCAACCGGTGACCTGGAGCCCGGCGTTGCGGGCGGCCTGGGCGATGGAGGCGGTGGTCTGCTCCAGGACGGTGAACGCCCCCGGAAGCCCTCCGCCTGCCTGCGAGATCAGGCGCCGGGCGGCCTTGAGGTCGAGGGAGATGGCGAGGTACGTCTCGTGCGGGGCGGCGGCGGGGCCGGCCGAGGCGACCAGCTTGGAGTAAATCTGTCCCGCGACCGGGGCTTGCGGCTGCCCGTTCCGTGTCCAGTGCCGGGTGAGGGTGTCGCCGCTGTCGGGGACGGTGCGCTCCAGCACCTGCACGGTGGCGATGTGCCCGGTGCGGGCGATGCCCGCGAGCGCACGCCCCCAGGCCGTGACGTTGTGGTTCTGGGCGACGGGGTCAAGGAGGGCGAAGGCACGGCTGGTGACGCGGGCGACGGCGGTCAGGGTCTGCCGGTGCGGGTCGTGGACGGCCGCGGCGCCGTTGGCGGAATCGCCGGGGGTGACGACCTTCAGGGACGCGGCGGTACCGGGCAAGTGGAGGACGCCGTCCTGCCGGGGCCGGGTGACGGGCCGGGCGAGCCAGAGGGTCTGGCCGGTGCGGCGGCGGTGCGCGTACCGGGCGACGATCGGCGCCCAGTCGATCAGCGAGCGGCCGTGCCGGCGGATCGCGACGAGCGCACCGGCCGTGGCCCACAGAGGTGCCAGGGCGACGGCGCCGAGCAGTCCGGTGGAGATCACCGTCATCAGCAGCAGCGCCAGCGTGCAGGAGACGAGTACGAGTTGGGGCCAGGAGAGGCCGAGGAGGATGCCGCGACGGGACCGGTGCGGGAACTTCACCGTGACCGGGACGACGGAGAGATCAGTCAAGGAGCGGGTCCTGGAGACGCGGGTGGAACCCGGGGGCGGGAACGAGCGTACACATCCCGCCCCCGGGAGTCGGTCAGAGAATCAGAGGCCGGTCGGAGGCGGCAGCGAGGGGCCGCTAGCCCCGCTTGACGAGGCGCTCTGCGTTCCAAAGGACGGTGGTGCACCCTGCGGCGGCGGGGTCGTGGTCGGCGGAGTTGACTGCCATCCGCTGCTCGGCCCAGACGCGGCACTCGTGTCGAATCCGCCGGGTCCCGGGCTGCCTCCCACCTGGCCGCCGGTGTCGCCGGACACGCTGCTCGGCGCGGGCTGGACGGCCTTGCCCAAGCCGGACTTGACCGCGTCGCCGCCAGCCGAGACGCCCGTTCCGCCGCTCTGCGATCCCCCTTTGCTTTCGCCGCCTCCGCCGGTCGGGTTGGCAGCGATGTCGCCGGGGAATCCGCCGCCGGCGTCTGGGCCCTGCGGTGCGGCACCCGCGCCGACGGCAGCGCCACCGGTCCCGGCGGTCGCCGCGGCGGCGGCAGCCTTGCGGGCGGCCTTCTCCGCATGCGCCCTGGCGATCTGGGCTCCGGCACCGCCGGCACGGTGGATGGACTCCCCGTCGGTGCCGTCGGCCGCCCAGTGCACGAACTTGAAGACCGCGTACGGGCACAGCAGCACCAGAACCATGATCACGATGCCGGACATCACGTCGGCCAGAGCGGCGATGCCGTCCTTGGCCTCGGTCTTGCCCATGGCGGCGATACCGAGGACGAAGATCACGGTCATCAGCAGCTTCGAGACGACCAGGGTGGCGGTGGCTTCGATCCAGCCCTTGCGCCAGCGCCGGGCGACTTCCCAGCCGCCGCCGGCGGACGCGAACACGGCGAGAGTGACCATGACGAGGATGCCGACCTTGCGGACCATCATCACGCACCAGTAGAGGATGGCGCCGATGGCGGCGCCGAGCCCGGCTACGACCGGGACGAGCCAGCCGAGTCCGGACAGCGATCCGATCTGGTTGACCTCCACGATGCGGCGCACGGCCGACTCGATGTCCAGGTGCGCGGTCTTGAACAGGCCGTCGCTGACGGCGTCGACGACTTCGACGGCCACCGTGGTCAACGAGATGGCGCAGAAGGCGAACAGGACCCCGGACGCGGTGCCGGTGAACGCCTGGGTGAGGGCTTGTCCGTCACGTCGGACAGCGGCACGCACAAGCTGTGCGCAGAAGGTCGCGACCAGCAGGACCAGGCCCAGCGGCAGCAGCGTCTCGTAGTTGTCGACGAACCACGTCGCGTTGAGGTCCACCTTCGTGGTGGTGTCGACCGCTTCGGCTGCCAGATCGGCTGCTGCGGCGGCCAGTTCGCCGGCGGACTTCGCCATCCAGTCACCGATGGCCTTGCCGGGATCCGAGGCGAAATCCACCGCGTCGCCAACGTCGCACAGCTTGTCGGCCAGGGGGTAGTCACAGAAACCCACGGGGAGCTACTCCTACTTTCGTTCTCAGACGCGGGTCACTGGGTGACGCTCGGTGCGAGGGCGGCCAGGGTGCAGTCGTGGTTCGGGCGGCATTGGACGGCGAGGGTCACGGCCCGTTCCTCGGCCCCGCTGCCGCCCATCTTCCAGGCGATCTGCTGTGTGCCGTTGACGGTGACGACGTAGATGTACGCCTCGGTGATCGCGGACGGGTCCTCGGCCAGCGCCTGCTTGAACGGGGAGGGGTAGTGGCCCTCGGCGACACGGGCGCTGGCGTGCTGGTCCTGGTCCGCCATCCGCGACCACAGCACCGGATCGGGAACCTGGCCGGCAACGGAGGCCCAGTCGGCGTACTTCGTCTCCGTGGTCATCCAGGCGCGCATGCCGGCGAGCTGCTGGTCCCGGCTGGTGGCCCGGGTGTCGTAGGACCACAGCATCTGCGCTGCCGCCCTGGCGTAGGCGACCGGATCGGCGATCTGCGGGGGCCTCGGCACCGACCCGGACCCGGACGACGGCTTCGGGATGGCCTCGGCGGAAGACGGACTGTCAGCGGGGGAGGGCGCTGCGGTGCCGGCAGCTTGGTGGCCGTTCCCGCTGCCGGTCACCACCGCGACGATCCCGGTGAGGGCGAGCAGGACGGCGACGGCGCCTGTGACGATCGAGATGCGCCGGTTGACCGGCCAGCTCGCACCGTACGAGGACAGCGAAAGGGAGGGGAGCCGGCTTCGCATCAGTGGACCTGCGACCCCAGTCCGGAGAAGAAGGCGATGATCCCGTTCGCGGCACCCAGACCGAGGGCGGCGCCGGCGGCCACGACCGCGCCCTTCTTGCCGTTGGCCTCGGCCTGGTGACCACCGGTGTGGTGTCCCCAGGCCCACACGCCGAGGGAGACCGCGAGGGCGCCGACCACGGCGACGATCGCGAACAGGTTGATGGAGTTGACCACGTTCTTCAGCACGGAGAGGCCAGGGAGACCGCCGCCCGAGGGCGTGATGCCTGGGTCGTAGGCGAGCTGGATGACGCGGTCTGCGAGAGCGACGGACATAGGTGTGGCAGGAACTCCTTGCGTACGAAGGCCAGGCGGGGGCCGACGGGAGACGGGGGAGGCGTGAAGCGGTTGCCGCGCGCGGGAACTAGGGCGCCGTCCGGGCCGGGGACTGCCCTGCCGGCGGCAGGGCAGTGGTCACGCTCCGAGGCGGTGGCCGGGGTGCTCTACTTCGGGATCGACGGCTTCGGCGCGGGGTTGGTCTGGTAGGGGTTCGCGCAGTTGTAGATCATGTAGCCGCGGATCTTCTTGCCGTCGGACTTCCGGGTGACGGTGCCGCGGGTGTACCAGGTCTTCTCGGCCTTCTTGTACGCCCACTGGTCGTAGAGGACCTTGTCGTGTCGGTAGCCGATACCCACGACCGTGGACGTCTTCGACGGGGCCTTGCGGATCTTGACCGCGCTGCAGCTGATGGTGGTCTTGCCGGTGTCGTACGCCTGTGCCGTGGTGGCGGTGACCAGGCCGCCGGCGGCGACGGCCAGGCCCAGCGAGGCTGCTGCGAGGGCGCGGTGGCGGGTTATCAAGGATGCTCCGTACTGTCGGGGAATCTCACTCAGAGATGGTGTGTCGTGGCGGTCTCGCTCGGCCGGGATCAGAGCACGCGGCGGGCGGCGAGGATCGTCCAGTCCTTGATCGGAGTGATCCGGACCGGTTTGGTGGTGCGCGGTGCCTCGATTACGAGGCCCTCGCCCAGGTACATGCCGACGTGCTCGGGCCGGGCGGCGGTACCGCGGCTGAAGATCAGGTCACCAGGCTCAAGGCGGGCGGGTGAGACCGTCTTGCCCTCGTTGACCTGCGTGTACGTGGTGCGGGTGAGGGTGACGCCAGCGTGGGCGTACGCCTGCTGCACCAGGCTGGAGCAGTCGCAGCGCCCCATCGGGTCGGGACCGTGCGCGTTGGTGCAGGACCCGCCCCACTGGTAGAGCGTGCCGAGCTGCTGCATCGCCCAGATGATGGCCTTGCGCGCCTTCGGGGCGGCGCCTGCGGGGATCTTGTAGCCCTTGGGGACGCTTCCCTCGGGGATTCGGCCGAACCCGGAACCGTCCTCGCTCGCAGTGCAGCCGCTCGTGCCGGACGCTGATTGCTTGGCCTGGTCCGCATCCTTGCCGTCCGTGGCGTTGCCGCCGCCGGGGAAGGTCTTGGCGATAGCGGCCTGCAGTGCGGTGGCCAGGTTTTCCCACTGCGCGTACGCGTTCGGTAGTGCGGACTTCTGCACGGCTTGGGCGGCCTGGGTGACGGTCATCTGCTGCCAGCCGTCCACCTTGAGCAAGTGCTCGTAGAACTGCTCGGAGGCGTAGACCGGATCGCGGATCTGCTGGGCGCTGCCCCAGCCCTGAGAGGGGCGCTGCTGGAACAGGCCAAGCGAGTCGCGGTCCCCGTAGTCGAGGTTGCGCAGCCGGCTCTCCTGCATCGCCGTGGCCAGCGCGATGATCTGCCCCTTCGTGGGGACGTCGAGCGAGAGGCCGGTGGCCACGATCGTCGCCGCGTTGGGGATCTGCTCGGCGAGCAGGTCCAGGCCCTCGACGTGCACGTCCTTGCCGGAGGCACCGTCGAGGATCTTGGCGACCTGCTCGGCGACCTTGGCGGTGTCGATGTCGCTCAGGCAGCTGCTGAAGGCGCCGCTGCTCTGCACGGCGTCGGCGGCGGAGGCCAGCATCATGCCGGTGCCGGCGATCAGGATCGGGGAGAAGAAGACGACGCCGATGCCGGCGGCGAGCCCCTTCAACCCGAGCGGGCCGCTCGACGGTCAGCGGGTTCGGGCATGGGCGGGTAACGGGACGTCATGAACGTGTCCTTGGGGTTGAGGTGTCCGGCGTACCGCGCGGGCGAGGCGTCTCGGAAGGGCACGGCAGCCGGCGTGGGCGATCAAAGGCGGGCCGGTGCGGGCGAGTTGCCGCTCGCTCCGCTTGGCCAGGCCGTGAGCTAGGTGCGCCAGGGCAGAGGGTACCTCCGCGAGGTGGGGCAGGGGAGTAGCCAGCGGCGGTGTGCGCCGGCCGGTTCAAAAACAGTAGGCGAGGATCGGCGGTTGACCAAAAAGTCGGCGTGAGGTGCCGGAATCCGGCACCTCAGGAGCGCACTTCTTGGCCGTCGGCGGATTCGCCTCTACAGTTTTTGGACTCCCTCTCGCTCTCCTCGCTCCGTGGCCCTGGGCGTCTGCATGCCCACTTCCGGCCCGCGAGGACTCCCGTGCAAGACGAGTAGTTCCCTCTGTGATTCCGTACCCGAAATTGGGGTTCCTCTTTGCCTTTTTCCCTGCACCAGGGCGATGCCCTGAGGCTTCTCGCCGGCCTCCCGGACGGCTGCGTCGACTCCGTCATCACCGATCCGCCGTACAACTCGGGTGGCAGGACGGCGAAGGAGCGCACCACCCGCTCCGCGAAACAGAAGTACACCTCCGCCGACTCCAAGAACGACCTCGCCGACTTCACCGGCGAGAACATGGACCAGAGGTCCTACGCGTTCTGGCTGACGCAGATCATGACCGAAGCCCACCGTCTCACCAAGACCGGCGGTACGGCCCTGCTGTTCACCGACTGGCGCCAGCTCCCCACCACGACGGACGCGATCCAGGCGGCCGGATGGCTGTGGCGCGGGGTGCTGGCCTGGCACAAGCCGCAGGCCAGACCGCAGAAGGGCCGGTTCACCCAGAACTGCGAATTCATCGTCTGGGCGTCGAAGGGACCGATCGACGGCTCCCGGAACCCGGTCTATCTGCCCGGCATGTACTCGGCGTCGCAGCCCTCGGGCGCGCAGCGCCAGCACATCACGCAGAAGCCGGTCGAGGTGATGCGCGAGCTGGTCAAGATCAGCCCCGAGGGGGGAACGGTCCTCGACTTCTGCGCCGGCTCCGGCTCCACGGGCGTGGCCGCCCTGCTGGAAGGCCGGGACTTCATCGGCGTGGAGAAGACCGAGCACTACGCGTCGATCGCGGCCGAGCGGCTCACCGAGACGCTCCGCTCAACTCTCACGCAGGACGACATGGTTCTCACCGCCTGAGCCGCCTCCTTGCCCGCCGCCCAGGCATCCCGCCCCCCCACGCAGCCGTCGGCGTAATACCGCGGGCGCACCGCAATCCGCTGGCGGCGCCGCGTGAGGGGCCCCGTATTTCCCTCATTCCGCGTCTTGTAGGAGGCCGAACTTCTCGATGCCTGAATCCGTAAAACCCGCTGATGGTGGAGAGTTGGAGCCGATTCGTATTCCGGATCCGCAGTTGGAGGGAATCGAGGCGAGTGTGCGGCGGCTCATGGAGCAGTCGGCGCAGCAGGCTCAGCAGCTCGACCATCTCGCGTCCGACCCGTCACCGAGCGGGTCGCCGTTCGCCGCGTTCGGCATGCCGGGACTCGGCGGGCCGCCGGCCGCCGCTCCACCGGAGCCCCGTCCGATCCTGGAACTGGACGTCGAGGAACGCGAGGACGAACTCGACGCCCTGTCCGACTGGGTCGACGACTTCTTCCTCCCCGTCTACGGGGCAGAGGTCACCACCGCGGCGCCCTGGTGCCTGCAGTGGCAGGAGCACGACGACGTCGTGGCCTGGCTCCATGCCCTGTGGCTCGCCTACCAGCAGCACAAGGACCCCGAAGCCGGGCTGGCCGGCATGTTCGTGTGGCACCGGGACTTCCTCACTCACGCCGTCGCGGCGATCCGCGCGCCGGGCGGCCCGCTGTCGGCCTGCATGACCTCACCCGACCGGCCCGCGCACCGTCTCCTGCCCGGCCCGCAGCCGTCCGTGCGCATGCAGAGGGCCACCGCTGAGGAGGCCGCCGGGACGCCCGAGTCGTACGAGCTGGCGACATGACCGCGGGAGCGGGACAGCCCGCCTTCGGATTGAGCTTCGATCCCCGGGCGCTGACCGATCTCCTCCAGGCACCCGGCGATATCCGCGACCTCACCCTCGCCTACCTGCAGGAAGTCGTGAACGCGCAGCGCTTCGGGCTGCGTCTCGACGGTGATCTGGAAGGCTTCAGGAAGCTGTTCGTGGACTCGCGCAAGGACTGGCGCGTCGTCTACGCCGTCCGCCCGGCGCCCGAGGGATCCCCCCTCCGCAAGGAGATCCACGTCGTCGCGATCCGGCCGCGTGCGGGCAACGACGTCTACGACGAGGTCGGCCGCCGCCTGGGGATGACCCGCCGGCCGCTGAGCGCCCGCACCCACGCGGCACGCTCCCGCTCCCCGCAGCTGACCACTCGCACTCCTGCGCCCCGGCCCGCCCCGCCGCCCATCGCGGCGCCGGGTGTGCCCCGTCCCGCGCCCCACGCCACGCACCATCCCACCCGCTGAACGCAACGGAGCGTCGCCTATGCCCCCTGAACCCGCACTGCCCGCAGCTCGGCGAACAATCTCCCCGCTCGACCACCACATCGAAGCCGTCACCGGCCACGACATCGATACTCTGTGGGACTTCCGCGACCGTGGCGTCCTTGACGAGCCCCACGCCCATCTGGTCGACCGTCACCGCGAGTTGGCCACGGCCCAGACCGGCGTCACCTTCTACCTGCGCCTCCTCAACCGCCTCTCGTCCGGCGGGTTCGACGTTGATGACGCCCTGGTCACGCGCATCGATCGCACCGTGGACCAGTTGCAGGAGGCCACCGGCACGCGGGACGCCGCCGCTCGTGCGGTGCTCGCCGCCCTGGAACCGATCGAAGGCGCGGCAGCGCCCGACGCGAAGCAGCTCTCGACGGACGACCATGCGGCGCTGCTCGCCATCGTCGGCGGAGCCAAGCTCTACGAGCATCTTCTGACCGGCCGGGTGAGCGTCACGACAGCCTCCGGCACCCGCATCCCGCACGCCAAGCTGCTCCGGCTGGAGGACACCGGTCTGGTCGTCCGGGACACGGGCCACCCCGTGCACGCCGGCCAGCCGGTCACGCTCACCGACGCCGGACGAGCCGCGCTGGTAGCCGCTCGCCGGATCCCCGCGACGCGGGCCCCGAAGGCCCCAGCTCCCCCCGGCACATCGCCGACGGCTCCGGCGCAGCGGCGTTGATCTTCTCCGAAAGGCCCTTGTTGTCTCCCGCCGAACCGGCGCCGTTCCGGAAGCCCATTCCCCAGGTCGACTTCGATCTGGACGACCTCGACGCCGACGAGGAGAAGTGCCTCGACTTCTACCGCACGGTCGGCGTCCGTGAGGACACGCTCGTCCCCATGGCCGAACACCACGACGGGCCGCACAGCTACTACGTCCTGTTCGACCGCACCGCCACCTGGTACCCCGGTATGCCGCAGGTGCTCGCTGTCTATCTGCAACGGGACCACGAGAAGAAGGCGTTCGCCTTCGAGCAGGCCGCGCTGCCGCTGCCCGCGATGGCGCAGTCCTGGCTCATCCACCGGGGCTGCCCGCCCGATGCCATCGGCCTCGACCCCGAGTTGAGCGGCCCGCCGTCGGCGGACGAGGCCACGCGAGCGCTGGAGCGACGCCTCGCCGGCGACGGCGACCACTACGCGATGGGCTACTCCTACACCAGCGACGACCCGGACGACATGGTCGTCGTGGTGGCTCTGCGAGCCCTGGACGAGCGGCCCCGGCGATACCGGTCACCTTGCGCCAGCTGCCGTCCACCCC
>NZ_JBEYFC010000117.1:0-21126 GCF_040634175.1 Streptomyces sp. NPDC007162 | reverse complement strand
GCCAAGATGGCCCTGGAGATCGGCGCCTCCGACCCCGAGGTCAAACGCCTGGCCAACGACTGCTTCTCCGTGGTCCGGGCGGCGGTGGCCGAGTGTGTGCGAGCGGCGCAGCGCGACGGCGACATCGACCCCGACGCGGATCCCGACGACCTCGCGTACCTTCTGCTGACCGTCATCCGCGGCAGCGAGGTCGTAGGCGCCAACGGCCACAGTCCCGCCCGCCTGACCTCGATCGCGGAGAGCGCGTTCGCCCTGCTGCCTCGCCCGCGCCACACCTGAGAAGCACACGGCCGGCCTCGTCGCACAGGCATCTGGGTGCAGTTGGCCCACTTCGACGCCGCTGAGGGTTTTCGCGCCGCCGAGCGGCTGCCTGGGCAGGCGGCGAAGAACTGCGCTCGATTCCACCAGCGTCACCCGGCGCTCGCGGCACAAGACAACTAGCCACCCCCAACCGCCACGGTCCCCGCGATGCCAGTGGGCGCCCCGGGCACGCCCGACTGCCTCACGCCTCCACCCACTCCCGGGCCTCCGAGGGCGATTGCGCCTTGCCCTCGTGGAGAGCACCGCCCCCACGTTCAGCGACCCGGCTTCAAAGACCGACGGGTGCCAACGCATCCACCATCTGCCCGGGACACCTGTCGCCGCGTACACGGTCCTGCCGGGCCGCCTCGTCGCACCGCACCCCGGTCACCGGGGACCGGACATCCGCAGGAGCGCCTCGAAGACCCAGCCCCGCCAGGTCCGCGACCTCCGTTTGAGGCATTCACTCTCATCTTCGCGTGCCACGTTCACGGGGGGGGCACGTCCGCTGGGCGCTCTGTCCGCCTACCCCGCCATCAAGCCCGAGCAGGGGTAATGCGGGGATGCCGCCCTCGTGTCACGGTATGTCTCCTTCCCGACTGCCCCTGTGCCTGTCGCGGCGCCCCAGACGGGCGGAACCCGCTCGCCACGAGGTACCGCGGAGGACTCGACGGCGCCACAACCGACACCCATCCCTGTACTGCTGAGCCCTGCCATTTCCCCGCCTTGCAGGCAAGGACGCCCCTCAGAATCGTCGCCATCCGTACCAGCCTTCCTTGCACAGCCCTGTCTCCGTAGTCCGCCACCTACGGCGAGCCAAGGGGCGGCCCCCTGGCCCCAGGCCATGACTTACGCCAACCCTCCTCTCTCGGTTCCGTCGCCGCCGCGGGCGCCCTGCCCCCTCCGTTCAACCCAGGACTACATGTGTGGTTCAGGACAGAACCTCTGCCACGCCAGCGGGTCCTGCCCCGAAGCACCCCTACCTGTTCCCAGGCGCCAATCCTCCGTACCCCAGGACTCCTGATCAGTTACCCATTGCCAAGACAAGCGCAGCTGCTCCTATGCGACGCCCCTATCTCCTGACAGAGAAATTTCCCCCCGGGCGGCGCTCAAGGTACAAGCCCCACGACAGGGGCTACCCGTCCATACACAACAGAACGAACAGGGGTTACCGGCTCAAGGAAGAGAGAACTATGAAGCAAAAGATAACCTCTCTTCCAGAAATTACCTCCGCACCACAGGGAAGGGAATACAAGCCCGATTGAACAGCCCTTCCTTTCAAGCGAGACAGCGAAACGTTCCTCCACCCCAGACAGGCCCTGGATAACAAAACGGGAATTTTCGATACCGTTCGGCCAGGTAACCCGACAGGTAATTGACCTTGTCGCTACATCGAGTGAAGCACCCCTTGCGAGAGAGGTAACTTATGCATTCTCATAGGTAGGGTTCTGCAATGATCGAAACCCTTCCATGGGAAGAAGTAGCCGGTAATCCCGACAAGTACATCCAGCTCTTGGAGGAGAAGGAGGTCGAACTGCAGCGCGATATGTTCAAGGTCCGCCAGGAGCTTCGCCTCGTGCGTCAGGTAAAGAAGCAGATGCAGATCGCCGACGAGTGGCGGACATCAGGCATCCCTGAGCAGCGACAGTCCGACACAGACCCCGACGACGCCGAGCCGGCAACGGCAACCGGTGGCTTCCAGGTCGCGCCCCGCAAGACGCGAATCCTGCGGCTGATGGCCCAGGATCCGTTGCGGCAGTGGAAAGCACTCGAAGTGGCCAACGCACTCAACGAAGCCGACAAGATCAAGAGCGTTCGCGTGGCAGCGGATGAACTGGCGAAATCCGGATCATTGATCAAGCTGCCGAATGCCTTCTACCAGTACGCACCACCCCAGCAGCCTTAAACAAAAGAAGGCCGCCACCAAGGAGTCCAGTCCAAGGTGACGGCCAACGGCGACGAACCCACCTAGAACCTTCCACAGTGCCGGATCAGTTCGTCACGTTGCATTTTACGAGCGGTCGAGGGCCGCCGGTAGCGCACGACGAAATATGGTCCCGCCCTTCGCCCGAAGGGATGACCGCCCGCATGTTCGGTTTCGAACAGCCATTCCGTGCCCCACGTCCGTATACCGGCGGCTCCGCGCAGCGTCCCGCTTTACACTTCCCGGCCGGGCCAGAGATCGCAGTCCAGCGCCTTTTCGAGATTGGCAATGGTCAGCAGGTCGGGCCACGCCTCGCCGGCGAGCGCCTTGGCGATCGTGAAGCGGGCCACGCCACTTTCTCGCGACAGCTGAGCGACGGACCAGCCCCGCCCGTCGAGCGCAGCCCTGAGCCGAGCAGCCATGGCCTGGGCGACCCGCGCCCCGTGGTGCTCCTCCATGACGGCCTCAGGCCACGCGCCGCTGGCGCAGTACGCGCGCGGCGGCAGTCGGCGGGCATCTCCTTGGGGCATGAGGTGAAGTCTGACCCATCCGGTCCTCCCCGGTCGCGCGCGGCTGCTGCCACAGCTACATGTTATTCGAATAACACCCCACCGGCTGGGGTGTTGGTTTGGCGACATGTGATGAGTCAGCGGATTGATTCCTACGGCCCGTCCGGCTCCCCCGCGGGGTGGAGCCGCGTCGGCGACGAAGTGCGCCGTGTCGTCCGCCTCGCCGACCCCCTGACGTCCTACAGGGCACGTGAACTGCTCTCCGCCCTCTCCCAGTTGGCCCTCTTCTGCAACGGTGAGGGCCTTCCCGGGAAGGCCGAGGTGTGGCTCTCCCGGGAGGTCATCGAGAGGTTCATCGCGGTCGGCTGTCCCAACGTCAGGGAGAGCACCCGCGGCAACTACCGGACTCGGCTCCTGCGGCTCAGCGAGATCGTGCTGGGCGGCGAATGCCGGACGGGGAAGCCCGCCAAGCTGTCGGCCTCGGTTCCCAACAGCCCCTACACCCGGACCGAGCTCGCGGATTTGTGGGGCTGGGTAGGTGGGCTGCCCACCGACGAGCTTCGCTGGGGTTGCAAGACGCTCATGGCGCTCGGCCTCGGTGTCGGCCTCGACTCACCGGAGGTCATCCGAGTCCGCGTCCATGACGTCCGTCGGTCATCAGGAGGTGGTGGCCCAGTCGTCGTGGTCACTCGCGGATCCCGGAAACGGGAGATCCTCTGCCGCCGTCCCTGGGAAGGAGTTCTGGCCGCCGCTGCCGACCGTCTCGACAACTCCGGCGCCGCGCAGTACCTGTTCCGCCCCAACTCCTACAGCCGCGGCACCAACACCGTCACGAACTTCCTGGCCCGCGCCCAGCCGAGCCCGAAGGTCCCTCGCCTGGTCATGGGCCGCCTCAGATCCACGTGGCTGGTGGAGCTCTTCGAAGAGCGACTTCCCATCACCGTCATCGTCGCGGCGGCCGGCGTCGACACCCTCCACGGCCTCTCCCGCATCCTGCCGTTTCTGAGCGCCGTCCCCGCTGAAGAAGCCGCCCGCCTGTTGCGGGGCAGCCAATGACCGCGCCACGCAGCCTGCCCAGTGATCGCCACGAGCGCCTTCTGGCGATGCGCGCCACGCGCAGATTCATCGACGACGCCGACGTCGATGCAGCGATCGAGGAGGTCGACAACAGCCAACTCGTCCCTCTGCTGGAGGAGTTCGTCCACCTCCCGCGAGGCCGACACCGCACCCTGCACCTCAGAAGCCTCCTCGTCGGCCTCCATCTCTGCACCCAGGACACCGGCGGCAAGATCGTCCTGGAGCGGGTCACGGACATCCTGTACTTCCGCATCAGTCCGCAGCTCCGTGCCCGCCTCGACATAGCCGAGTACGACGACCACGACCAGGGGTTCGAGGCGGCCTACGCCGTGGTCAGGCGGATCTTCCATGCCATGAAGGACGCGATGAACCCCTCCCCACTGCCGCCCAACGGGCACCTCTCACGCAAGGAGGCGCACACACTGACGGCGGCAGCCGACGTCGACGAGCTGGCGGAGCGGGAGCGACGGCTGGCGCTGTTCACCGAGTTCGTGCTGGACGCCTCCGTACGCCCTCTCCACGATCTGCTGGCAGCTATGGCAGAGGTCTCCCTGGGCATCGACGCCACCCCCGTCCGTACGTTCTCCCGCGGCCGTCGCACGAACGGACCCGAGCTCGCGACCGATCCGGACGCCGGCTGGTATGTACGTGAGGGCGACCACCGCGATCCGGACGTGCCGGTGTCCGATGCCATGCGCCCGCCTCCGCCGCCCGACAAGAAGGGCAAAGTCAAGCCGCCTCCGGGCAAGAAGAAGACCTCGCTCAAGAAGAAGTACCTCTACGGCTACGACGCCCACCTCATCGTGACCCGTGACACCGAACACGACGCCGTACTCCTCGACGACGGCACCCCGAATCCCGACGTCCTGCCGGTCGTCGTCCTCGGCGTCGCCCTCGACAAGCCTGGCCAGCGCCCCGCGTACAACGGTCTGAAGGTCCTGGACCGACTCCAGGAACGGGGCTACAAACCGGGCTACCTTGCCGGCGACCGCGCCTACAACAACTCTGAGCCCGCGGAATGGCAGATCCCCGTCCGAGCCATGGGCTACAAGCCCGTCTACGACTACCGGGCGGACCAGCTCGGCAAACAGGACGGAACGCAGGGCGCCATCCTCGTCGAGGGCCGCTGGTACTGCCCGTCGATGCCGAAGCCCCTCATCAACGCCACCGTCGACCTGCACGCCGAGCGCATCGACCGGGAGACGTGGGTCCGGCTGATCGCCGCCCGCCGCGGCTACCGCCTCATGCCGAAGCAGAACGCCGACGCCGACGGCTACCAGCGAATGATGTGCCCCGCCGAAGCGGGCAAGGCCCAGTGCTCTCTCAAGCGCCACACGATGGGACGCGGCATCCATCTACCCCTGGTCGACCCGGAACCCAGCCCGGTGGGCCCGGTCAAGGTCTGCCGTCAGCGGGCCATCACCATCAGCCCGGAAGCCGGCGCCAAGCAGTGGCAGGCCCTGGAGTACGGCGGCCCGGAATGGCAGAAGATCTACTTCAGGCTGCGCAACAGCGTCGAGGGCTACAACGGCTACGCCAAGAACCCACTCGCCGAGGCCATCGAAGCCGCCGGCTCCCGCCGCATCCGCGGCATCGCGGCCCAGACGATCCTCCTGGCCTTCCAGCTCGCCCACGCCAACCGCCGCAAGATCATGAAATGGCTGGAGACGCTCGCGCTCGGCGGCGAACGCCCCCGGCGCCGCACCCACCACAGGCGGAAGACCAAGGAACCCGGGACCTGGACACCCACCGGCCATCTGTCGTCGGCCGCCTGAACCGGCCGAGGCCACCCCAGCACCACCCGGAGAACGACCAGCAGCTCACATAGCAGGGCCCCGGCCGTGAGATACCTCACCGCCGGGGCCCTGTCACGACCTTGTCCGGGCCAAGCCCACCCGACAACGAGGAACGGGCCCCCACCGGTGACTTTCGTCACTGGTGAAGACCCGTTCCGTCGGTTCTTCTCTGTGCGCGAGGGGGGAGTTGAACCCCCACGCCCTTGCGGGCACTGGAACCTGAATCCAGCGCGTCTGCCTATTCCGCCACCCGCGCATTGGGTGTGTCCTCCGGTCCCCGCCCCGTTTCCCCGGGCTGGCCCCTTCCGACATCCAGAACATTAGCACGTGGGACAGGGTGGGTTCACATCCCTTGTCTCTGGGCAGCGCTCACCTGGTGATCACCGCGATCACGTCCCGGGCAGTCGGCGTTCACGTATCAACCTCGTACCGGTCCACGCCATCTGTCCATGAGACGGATCGGGTCCACAGCCAGGTGCGGGACACTGGTCATGAGCCACCTCTACGATCCTGGGAAGAAGGAGCGCCGATCCTCGACAGGAGAAGCGCACCGAGCGGTTCGAAGGGGGGCCGCTCGGGGAACCGGCTGATTGCCGGGCGCGTAGATACGATCAGTGAGCAGTAGCGGTCACGGCAGGCAGTACGGGCAAGGCGACAGAGGAGGTGCCCTGTGGGAGTCCTGAAGAAGTTCGAGCAGCGTCTCGAAGGTCTGGTCAACGGCACCTTCGCAAAGGTGTTCAAGTCCGAGGTCCAGCCCGTGGAGATCGCCGGTGCGCTGCAGCGCGAGTGCGACAACAACGCGACCATCTGGAACCGGGACCGGACCGTCGTACCCAACGACTTCATCGTGGAGCTGAGCGCCCCCGACTTCGAGCGGCTCAGCCCCTACTCCGGGCAGCTCGGTGACGAGCTCGCCGGGATGGTCCGCGACTACGCCAAGCAGCAGCGCTACACCTTCATGGGGCCGATCAAGGTCACCCTGGAGAAGGCCGACGACCTCGACACCGGCCTGTACCGGGTGCGCAGCCGCACGCTCGCCTCGTCCAGCAACCAGCAGGCGCCCGAGCGCGCCCCCGCGGGCGGCGCCCCCCAGCGGCCGGGCGGCTACGGCTACCCGCCGGCCGGCGCAGCCGCCCCACCGATGCCGAGCGCACCGCCGCCCGGCGCCCCGCAGCGCCCCGGCGGCTACGGCTACCCACAGCCGACCCAGCCCGCCGGCCAGCGGCCCGCCGGACCCTCGGGCCCGGTCGGCGCCCCGGCGCCCGGCTCCCGTACCCGCTACTGGATCGAGATCAACGGCACCCGCCACCAGATCTCCCGCGCGACACTCGTGCTGGGCCGCAGCACCGAGGCCGACGTGCGGATCGACGACCCCGGCGTCTCCCGCCGGCACTGCGAGATCCGGACCGGAACGCCCTCGACGATCCAGGATCTCGGGTCCACCAACGGCATCGTGGTGGACGGGCAGCACACCACCCGCGCTACGCTCCGCGACGGCTCGCGGATCGTCGTGGGCAGCACCACCATCATTTACCGGCAAGCCGAAGGGTGAAGCGGGGGCAATGTCAGAGCTGACCCTCACGGTCATGCGGCTGGGTTTCCTGGCCGTACTGTGGCTGTTCGTGATCGTGGCCGTGCAGGTCATCCGCAGCGACCTGTTCGGTACGCGCGTCACCCAGCGCGGATCGCGTAGGGAAGAAGGACGCCGGCAGCAGCCCGCCGCCCGGCAGCAGGCCGCGCCCCCGCAGCAGCGCGGCCAGCAGCCCGCGAGCGGCGGCCGCCGGCGCAACGCCCCCAGCAAGCTGGTCGTCAGCGAAGGCACCCTGACCGGGACGACGGTCGCGCTCCAGGGGCAGACCATCACCCTGGGCCGCGCCCACGACTCGACGATCGTGCTGGACGACGACTACGCCTCCAGCCGCCATGCCAGGATCTACCCGGACCGCGACGGACAGTGGATCGTCGAGGACCTCGGCTCCACCAACGGCACGTACCTGGACCGGTCCCGGCTGACGACTCCCACGCCGATCCCGCTGGGCGCCCCGATCCGCATCGGGAAAACCGTCATCGAGCTGCGGAAGTAGTGCTACATCATGATTAGGCGCGAGCGGAGCGAGCACGCAGCGGCGGACCGGACGCCGGTCCTTTGCGCGCTCCCGACCGGAGGGTGGGCACCGTGCGGATGTACCCGGAGCCGACGGGCGAGGTGCGCATGAGTCTGTCACTGCGCTTCGCCGCCGGATCGCACAAAGGCATGATCCGGGAGGGCAACGAGGACTCCGGCTACGCCGGCCCCCGGCTGCTCGCCATCGCCGACGGCATGGGCGGCCAGGCCGCAGGCGAGGTCGCCTCCTCCGAGGTGATCTCCACCCTGGTCACGCTCGACGACGACGTCCCCGGCTCCGACATCCTCACCTCCCTCGGCCACGCCGTGCAGCGCGCCAACGACCAGCTGCGCGCCATGGTGGAGGAGGACCCGCAGCTGGAGGGCATGGGCACCACCCTCACCGCCCTGCTCTGGACCGGCCAGCGGCTCGGCCTCGTGCACGTCGGCGACTCCCGCGCGTACCTGCTGCGGGACGGCCTGCTCACCCAGATCACCCAGGACCACACCTGGGTGCAGCGGCTCGTCGACGAGGGCCGGATCACCGAAGAGGAAGCCACCACCCACCCGCAGCGCTCGCTGCTGATGCGCGCGCTGGGCAGCGGCGAACACGTCGAGCCCGACCTCTCCATCCGCGAGGTGCGCGCCGGGGACCGCTACCTCATCTGCTCCGACGGGCTCTCCGGGGTCGTCTCCCACCAGACCCTGGAGGAGACGCTCGCCAGCTACCAGGGCCCGCAGGAGACCGTGCAGGAGCTGATCCAGCTCGCGCTGCGCGGCGGCGGCCCCGACAACATCACCGTCATCATCGCGGACGTCCTCGACCTGGACACCGGCGACACCCTCGCGAGCCAGCTCTCCGACACGCCGGTCGTGGTCGGCGCCGTCGCGGAGAACCAGCAGCACCTGCACGACAACGGCTTCATGCAGACCCCGGCGGGCCGCGCCGCCAACCTCGGCAGGCAGGGCCACGGACAGGGCGGGGGCGGCGAGTTCGGCCCGCCCGGCTCCGGCGACACCACCGGTTACGTCCCGGCCGGCAGCTTCGGCGACTACACCGACGACGACTTCGTGAAGCCCCGCAGGGGCCGCACGTGGCTGAAGAGATCCTTCTTCGGCGTACTCGCCCTCGCCGTCATCGGCGGAGGCCTGTACGGCGGCTGGCGCTGGACGCAGACGCAGTACTACGTCGGCGCCAACGGCGAGCACGTCGCGCTGTACCAGGGCATCAGCCAGGACCTGGCCTGGGTGTCGCTGTCGAAGGTCGAGACGGACCACCCCGAGATCGAACTCAAGTACCTGCCGCCCTACCAGCAGAAGCAGGTCAAGGCCACCATCGCCGAGGGCGGTCTCAAGGACGCCCAGTCCAAGGTCCAGGAACTGGCCGTACAGGCGTCCGCCTGCAAGAAGGAGTCGGAGCGCACCACGGCCGAGTCCAGGACCAGCTCCAAGACCGGTCAGGGCGAGGCCGGCGGCACCACGGGAACCACCAAGACCTCTCTCACGTCCAAGGCCTCGCCAAGCCCTTCGCACTCGGCGTCCTCCACGGCGTCACCGTCCCCGTCCCCCTCAGCGACCCCCAGCCCCGGCCCCACCCTCTCGGAGGATGAGCAGAAGGTCGTCTCGCTGTGCGGTAAGCAGTAGGCAAGCCGTGAGAGGCCCCGTCACACGATGAGCAGTACTACCAACACGTCGACGCACCACACGTCCACGATCGGCTCCATCGGCACGCCGAGCCGACGCAACACCGAGCTCGCGCTCCTGGTGTTCGCCGTCGCCATCCCGGTGTTCGCCTACGCCAACGTGGGCCTGGCCATCAACGACAAGGTCCCCGCCGGCCTGCTCAGCTACGGCCTGGGCCTCGGCCTCCTGGCCGGCGTCGCCCACCTCGCCGTCCGCAGATTCGCCGCGTACGCGGACCCCCTGCTGCTGCCGCTGGCCACGCTGCTCAACGGCCTCGGACTGGTGGTCATCTGGCGGCTGGACCAGTCGAAGCTGCTGCAGTCCATCAAGCAGGCCGGCACGGCGGCTCCCCGCCAGCTGCTCTACACGGCGATGGGCATCGCGCTCTTCATCGTGGTGCTGGTCTTCCTCAAGGACCACCGCGTCCTGCAGCGCTACACCTACATCTCGATGGTGGGCGCGCTCTTCCTGCTGCTGCTCCCGCTCGTCCCCGGCCTCGGCGCCAACATCTACGGCGCGAAGATCTGGATCTCGGTCGCGGGGTTCTCCATCCAGCCCGGTGAGTTCGCCAAGATCGTCCTGGCGATCTTCTTCGCCGGCTACCTGATGGTGAAACGGGACGCCCTCGCGCTCGCCAGCCGCCGCTTCATCGGCCTCTACCTGCCACGCGGCCGCGACCTCGGTCCGATCCTGGTCGTCTGGTTCATCTCGATCCTCATCCTGGTCTTCGAGACCGACCTCGGTACCTCGCTGCTGTTCTTCGGCATGTTCGTGATCATGCTGTACGTCGCCACCGAGCGGACCAGCTGGATCGTCTTCGGCCTGCTGATGTCGGGGGCCGGCGCGGTCGGCGTGGCCAGCTTCGAACCGCACGTCCAGCAGCGTGTCCAGGCCTGGCTCGACCCGATGAAGGAGTACACGCTCAGCCAGCAGGGCGTGGCCGGCCACTCCGAGCAGTCGATGCAGGCGCTGTGGGCCTTCGGCTCCGGCGGCACCCTGGGCTCCGGCCTCGGCCAGGGCCACTCCGACCTCATCCGCTTCGCGGCCAACTCCGACTTCATCCTCGCCACCTTCGGCGAGGAACTGGGCCTGGCCGGCCTCATGGCGCTCCTGCTGATCTACGGCCTGATCGTGGAACGCGGTGTACGCACCTCGCTGGCCGCCCGCGACCCGTTCGGCAAGCTGCTCGCCATCGGCCTCTCCGGCGCCTTCGCGCTCCAGGTCTTCGTCGTCGCCGGCGGCGTGATGGGCCTCATCCCGCTGACCGGTATGACCATGCCGTTCCTCGCCTACGGTGGTTCCTCGGTCATCGCCAACTGGGCACTGATCGGCATCCTCATCAGGATCAGCGACACCGCACGCCGCCCGGCACCCGCCCCCGCCGGCAACCCCGACGCCGAGATGACCCAGGTGGTCCGCCCGTCATGAACAAGCCCCTGCGCCGGATCGCGGTCTTCTGCGGCCTCCTGATCCTCTCCCTGCTGCTGCGCGACAACTGGCTCCAGTACGTCAAGGCCGACACCCTCAGGACGGATCCGAAGAACCGCCGCGTCACGATCGCCCGCTACTCCACCCCGCGCGGCGACATCATCGTCGACGGCAGCCCGGTCACCGGATCCACGGCATCCGGTTCGTCCGGCCTCAACGACCTCAAGTACAAGCGCACCTACAAGAACGGCCCCATGTGGGCCCCGGTCACCGGCTACGCCTCCCAGGCCTTCGGCGCCAACCAGCTGGAGTCCCTCGAGGACGGCATCCTCACCGGCAACGACGACCGGCTCTTCTTCCGCAACACCCTCGACATGGTCACCGGCAAGCAGAAGCAGGGCGGCAACGTCGTCACCACGCTGAACGCCGCCGCGCAGAAGGCCGCGTACAGCGGCCTGAAGAGCCAGGGCGGCAAGGGCGCGGTCGTGGCCCTGGAGCCCTCCACCGGCAAGATCCTCGCCCTCGCCTCCTACCCGTCGTACGACCCCTCGGTGTTCGCCGGCAACTCGAACAACGACGCCGCGGCGTGGAAGAAGCTGCAGAAGAAGTACGACCCGAGCGACCCGATGCTGAACCGGGCGCTGCGCGAGACCTACCCGCCGGGCTCCACCTTCAAGGTGGTCACCGCCGCGGCCGCGCTCCAGAACGGGCTGTACACATCCGCGGACGAGGCCACCAAGTCGCCGCTGCCGTACGTCATGCCGGGTACCACCACCGAGCTGAAGAACGAGGGCAGCATCCCCTGCAAGAACGCGACCATGCGGATCGCGCTGCGGTACTCCTGCAACACCGTCTTCGGCAAGATCGGCGCCGACCTCGGCAACGACAAGATGCTGGCCGAGGCGAAGAAGTTCGGCTTCGACCAGGAGCAGTTCACACCGGTCCGCTCCAGCGCCTCGGTCTTCTCCGACAAGATGAACCAGTCGCAGACCGCGCTGTCCTCGATCGGCCAGTTCAACACCGCGGCCACCCCGCTGCAGATGGCCATGGTCGCCTCCGCGGTCGCCAACGACGGCAAGCTGATGAAGCCGTACATGATCGACAAGCTGCAGTCCTCGGGCGTGGACACGATCTCCCAGACCGACCCGCAGGAACTGAGCCAGCCGCTCTCCTCCGACAACGCCCAGATCCTCCAGTCGATGATGGAGACGGTCGTCAAGGAGGGCACGGGCACGAACGCGCAGATCAATGGCGTCACCGTGGGCGGCAAGACCGGCACCGCCCAGCACGGTGTGGAGAACAGCGAGAACCCCTACGCCTGGTTCATCTCGTACGCCAAGCTCCCCGACGGCAGCAAGCCCGTCGCGGTCGCCGTGGTGATCGAGGACGACCAGGCCAACCGTGACGACATCTCCGGCGGCGGCCTCGCGGCCCCGATCGCGAAGAGCGTGATGGAGGCGGTCATCAACTCCAAGAAGTGAGCCCGATCACGTTCGCTTCACATCGGTGCACGTTGCGATACCGGTCCTGTATCGGGTTACGGGCTTGGCCAGGTCACACGAACACAGCCGGGTACGGTAGGCCCGGACGGCAGCCTCCGGCCACACACCCGTGGCGGCCGGGACCGACGGAGAGGGCTGGTAGGTAGCTATGGAAGAGCCGCGTCGCCTCGGCGGCCGGTACGAGCTGGGCCACGTGCTCGGCCGTGGTGGCATGGCGGAGGTATACCTCGCGCATGACACCCGGCTCGGCCGCGCGGTGGCGGTGAAGACGCTGCGCGTGGACCTCGCGCGCGATCCGTCCTTCCAGGCCCGGTTCCGCCGGGAGGCCCAGTCTGCCGCCTCGCTCAACCATCCCGCGATCGTCGCGGTCTACGACACGGGCGAGGACTACATCGACGGGGTCTCGATCCCGTACATCGTCATGGAGTACGTCGAGGGCTCGACCTTGCGCGAGCTGCTCCACTCCGGACGCAAACTCCTCCCCGAGCGCGCGATGGAAATGACCATCGGCATCCTCCAGGGCCTGGAGTACGCCCACCGCAGCGGCATCGTCCACCGTGACATCAAGCCCGCCAACGTCATGCTGACCCGCAACGGCCAGGTCAAGGTGATGGACTTCGGCATCGCCCGCGCCATGGGCGACTCCGGGATGACCATGACCCAGACGGCGGCGGTCATCGGCACCGCCCAGTACCTCTCCCCGGAGCAGGCCAAGGGCGAGCAGGTCGACGCCCGGTCGGACCTCTATTCGACGGGTTGCCTCCTCTACGAGCTGCTGACGGTACGACCGCCCTTCGTGGGCGACTCCCCGGTGGCCGTGGCCTACCAGCACGTCCGTGAGGAACCGCAGCCCCCGTCGGTCTTCGACCCGGAGATCACGCCCGAGATGGACGCGATCGTCCTGCGGGCCCTGGTCAAGGACCCGAACTACCGCTACCAGTCGGCGGACGAGATGCGCGCCGACATCGAGGCGTGCCTGGACGGCCAGCCGGTCGCGGCCACGGCCGCCATGGGCTCCGTCGGCTACGGCGGCTACCCGGACGACCAGGCCACCACCGCACTGCGGGCGGACGCGGGCGCGACCAGCATGCTCCCGCCCATGAACCCGGACGACGGCGGCTTCGGCTACGACGACCGCCCGGACCGCCGCCGCCAGCAGCAGAAGAAGAACAACACCTCGACGATCCTGCTCGTGGTCGCCGGCGTCCTCGTGCTGGTCGGCGCGATCCTGATCGGCAAGTGGGTGTTCAGCGGCGGCGGGGCCGGGAACGACACGCTCTCCGCGCCGAACTTCATCGGACAAACCGAGGCCACGGCCAAGAAGATGGCCGACAACTCGGGCCTCGTACTGGCGACCACCAGCAAGACCTGCGCCGACCAGCCCAGGGGCAGCGTCTGTGACCAGGACCCGAAGTCGGGCACCGACGTCAAGAAGGGCTCGACGGTCAACCTGGTCATCTCGACGGGGGCGCCGAAGGTGGTCGTGCCGAGCGTCGTCGGGCAGAACATCGATGACGCCACGAACACACTTGAGGGCGACAAGTACAAGTTCGTCGTCAAGACGAAGCAGCGGACCTCCGGTGAGGACCCGGGCACCGTCCTGGACCAGGACCCGGCGCTCGGCGCGGAAGTCCAGAAGGGCTCCACGATCACCCTCACCGTCGCCAAGGCCGAGGACAAGTCCACGGTCCCCGACGTCAGCGGCAAGAGCTGTGACGACGCCAAGGCGCAGATGCAGGCCAACAACCTGACCGGCAACTGCACCGAGGTGGACACCAACGACCCCAACCTGGTCGGCAAGGTCGTCTCGACCGACCCGCAGGCCGGTCAGAAGGTCGACAAGAACTCCACGGTGAACATCCAGATCGGCAAGGCCAAGCAGCAGACGCCCGTGCCGACCGTGGTCGGCCAGACCGTGAAGCAGGCCAAGCAGACCCTCCAGGCGGCCGGCTTCACGAACATCCAGTTCAACGGCGACTCCAGCGACAACGCCTTCGTCACCCAGCAGGACCCGCCCGCCAACACCGGCGAGGACGACCCCGGCAGCACGCAGATCACCCTCACCACGGTGAGCTTCGGCAACGGCAACAACAACGGGGGCAACAACGGCGGCTTCATCGGCGGCAACAACGGCTGATCCCGCACCGAACAAGAAATGTCCCCGGCGTCCTCCAGGAGGACGCCGGGGACATTTGTTCATAGGCAGCCGAAGCCGATCACGTCCAGTGCCACTTCAAGCTCAGTAGTTCCACCATCGATCGTGCCTTCGGACACCACGCCTCGTTGATCAGATCGGGTGGGGACTCGCAACTCTGCCCTGGCCGTACGGCCACACCACGATCGAAAGGGCAGAGCGTGATCAACGAATCGGCACTGCTGGAATCGCAGAGCTTGCGCGGCAGCGTGCTGGACCGCACCGACGTGCTCGACAGGGTGAAGGCGCTGTCGCTGCTGCCGGACGGGATGCATGTGACCACAGCGATGGTGGCGGCGTACTTCGAAGTCGCCGAAACAGTGATCAACAACCTGCTCAGCCGCCACAGGCAGGAGCTCGCGTCGAACGGCCTTCGCGTGCTCCGCGGTCCTGAACTGCGCGAATTCAAGGAACTCAACCTGAGTTCCTATGGCGGCCCGCAGCCCCGCTCTGGCCTGGCCATCTGGTCTCGTCGCGCCGTCCTCAACGTCGCCATGCTCCTCCGCGACAGCGAAGTCGCACGTCAGGTGCGTGTCTATCTCCTGGACATGGAGTACCTGGCCCGGACACAGCCTGTGGAAAACTCCGCCCCGACCGGCCTCCCGGATCTCGACGACCGCATCGACCAGCGCATCACGCACATCCTCGGCAAGACCGTCGTCCCGATGTTCAACGCCCTGATCGAGACGTCGGGCGAACACCGCGCGGAGCTGATCGCGCTGCGGACGGGAGTCCAGCGCATCGAGCGGCGGCTCCACCAGCACCACAGCCGGCTGAAGCGGCTCGAAGGGATCCGGGACGACCGTCCCACCATCGGAGTCATGGCAGCCATGGACGCCATGAACGGCCGCACGTTCGAGCGTCACGTCGCCAAACTGCTCATCCGCGACGGGTGCACCAACGTCGTCGTACAGGGCGGCCACGGCGACCGGGGCGTCGACATCATCGGAATCACTGCCGACGGCCGGCGCCTCGTCGTCCAGTGCAAGAGGTTCGCGCCCTACCTCAACATCACCAGCCCGGAGATCCAGAAGTTCATCGGCGCCGCAAAGGTTCTGTACGGCGCGGACGTGGCGCTCTACGTGGCGACCTGCCCGTTCACCCCAGAGGCCCTGAATATCGCTGGCGAGGCCGGTATCACCGCCGTGCACCGCGGGGCACTGGAGGAGTGGAGCGCCGGTGAGCCACTCAGGATTCTGGAGTAAGTACGGCCGAACCTCTGTCAGCCGCGCAGCTCCGTAGGCGGGGTCCGCTTGCTGTCGACCTTCTGCACCCGGACCAGCTCGCCCCACACCACGTACCGGTAGCGGCTCGTGTAGACCGGGGTACAGGTGGTCAGGGTGATGTAGTGGCCAGGCTTGTTCTTGCCGGACTCCCCGGGGATCTGGGAGAGGACCTTGACGTTGTACTTCGAGGTCTCCGGGAGGATGTCGTAGACCTTGTAGACGTACCAGTCGTCACGGGTCTCGAAGACGATCGGGTCGCCGACCTTCACCTTGTCGATGTTGTGGAACTTCGCTCCGTGGCCGTCCCGGTGGGCGGCGAGGGTGAAGTTGCCGGTCTTGCCGGTCATGGGGAGCACGGCCTTGGCGGGATCCGTGTAGTAGCCGGCCACCCCGTCGTTGAGCACGTCCGTCGACGTGCCCTTCTCGACCAGCACCTCGCCGTTCTTCATGGACGGCACGTGCAGGAAGCCGATGCCGTCCTTCGTGTCCAGCGCGCCGGGACCGGTGTCCTGCTGGGCCCAGGTGTCACGGACCTTGTCGCCCTCCCGGTCCGCCTTACGGTCCGCTATCACGTTCGTCCACCAGAGCGAGTAGACGACGAACAGGCCGAGCACCAGGCCCGCCGTGATGAGGAGTTCACCGAAGACGCTGACCGCCGTCGCGATCGGGCCGGTCGGCCGGCGGCGCGGCGCGGGCCTCGCCTCCGGCGCGCCGGTCTGCTCTTCGGTGTCGTCGGCGGTCGCTGCCACAGTTCCTCTGCCCTTACTCGACGAGCGCGTCTGGCTTGCCCTTGCTGCGCGGGCGTTCCTCGACCATCTTGCCCCACACGATCAACCGGTACTTGCTGGTGAACTCCGGTGTGCAGGTGGTCAGGGTGATGTACCGGCCCGCCTTGGTGAACCCCGAACCCTTCGGGATCGGGTCCAGCACGCTCACGTTGCTCGGTGCCGTCACCGGCAGCATCGACGTCACCTTGTACACGAAGTACTCGTCCTGCGTCTCGACCACCACCGCGTCCCCGGGAACCAGCTTGTTGATGTACCGGAACGGCTCACCGTGGGTGTTGCGGTGCGCGGCCAGACCGAAGTTGCCGGTCTTGTCCTGGGGCATCGCGGTCTTCAGCGCACCCTCGCCGTAGTGCCCGACCATGCCCTTGTCGAGGACGTCCTTGTTGCTGACGCCCTCGGCGATCGGCGCCACCACGTCCAGCTTCGGGATGTGCAGGATGGCGAAGCCCTGGCCGGGCTCGAAGACCCCGGGGGCACGCTTGCCGCTCGCCCAGTCCTGCTGCAGGGAGCTGGCCTCGCTGCCGGCCTGGGCGTGCGCGCGCACGTTCGTCCACCACAGCTGGTAGGTGACGAACAGCAGCATCAGCACACCGGTGGTGATGAACACCTCGCCTATCGCCCGGCTCGCCAGGACGGCGGGGCTGGGCTTGCGCAGCCGCTCCCGGCGACGGGCCTCCACCCGGGACAGCGGACGGCCCGACGCCTCGTTCTCCTGAACCGGTGTCTCCGCCGCGCCCGGTGTCTCCACCGCGCCGCCACGACGGCCACCGCGGCGCTTGGCGGCCTTTCTGCGGGCCGCTCGGCCGCCACCTGGGACTCCGGTGGCTGAAGAGGCCGCTGTGCCCGCAGAAGCCGATATGGGCAACGGATCGGGGATCCGCAGGGCGACCGTCTCCTCGTCGATCGGCGGCAGATACGCCGTCGGCTCCCCACCGGACGGCACCGGCGGGAGGTACGCCGTCTCCCCGAGCGCGCCGGATCCCCCGTACGGCTGACCCCCGTACGGGCTACCGGTCTTGCGCTCGGGGCGCAGCGCGGTCACGCCGTGGCCCTGCCCACCACCGGGGCGAGCCCCGCCGACCTCGCCACGGCCCCCTGGTCACCACACTCCACCAGCCAGTTGGCCAGCATCCGGTGACCGTGCTCGGTCAGCACCGACTCGGGGTGGAACTGCACGCCCTCGACCGGGAGTTCCCGGTGCCTGAGCCCCATGATGATCCCGTCGTGGGTACGGGCCGTCACCACCAGCTCGGCCGGCACGGTCGCCGGCTCGGCGGCGAGGGAGTGGTAGCGGGTGGCGGTGAACGGCGTCGGGAGCCCGGCGAAGACGCCCAGGCCCTCGTGCTCGACGAGCGAGGTCTTGCCGTGCAGCAGCTCGGGCGCCCGGTCCACCACCCCGCCGTACGCCACCTGCATCGACTGCATCCCCAGGCAGACCCCGAAGACGGGGACGCCGGTCGCGGCGCAGTGCCGGACCATGTCCACGCAGACGCCCGCCTCCTCCGGGGTGCCGGGTCCCGGCGACAGCAGGACGCCGTCGAAGCCGTCCTGGGCGTGCGCGGTCGACACCTCGTCGTTGCGCAGCACCTCGCACTCGGCACCCAGCTGGTACAGGTACTGGACCAGGTTGAAGACGAAGCTGTCGTAGTTGTCGACGACGAGAATCCGCGCGCTCACTGGTTGTCCACCGTCACATCGTTGAAGGGCAGCAGCGGTTCGGCCCAGGGGAAGACGTACTGGAAGAGGATGTAGACCACGGCGAGGACCAGCACGATCGAGATCAGCGCCCTGACCCACACGTTCCCCGGCAGATGCCGCCAGATCCAGCCGTACATGCCGTCCCTTCCGTTCCACCACGGCACCAGAATCCCGCCGTACTGCACCAGACTAACGGCGCAACGCCGCGGGTCTGCCTGCCTCCACAGGCTGTGTGGAGTCCAGATGCGCCCAGACGATCAGCCGGTGGCTGTGCCCCCACTCCGGATCGCACGTGGTCAGGGTGAGATAGCGCCCCGGACGCGTGTACCCCGACTTACGTGGCACAGGGTCGATCACTTCAACGTCCGTCGGAACTGTTTTGTAAGGGCCTTTGTCTATCCGATACGTGAACCAGGTCGTCCCGTCCGTCAGGACGATCGCGTCGCCCTTGCGGAGCTCCGGGAAGTCGAGGAACGGATCGCCGTACGTGCGCCGGTGGCCGGCGACCGCGAAGTTGCCCACCTGGCCGAGCCCGGCGGTCCGCGCGTAGTGGGCGAGGCCCTTCTGCAGCACGTCGGTGCCGGTGCCTTCCAGGACCGGCTTGTTCCACGTGAAACCGAACCGCGGTATGTACATGATCGCGAAAGGCTTGCCGTAGTGGTACGCGGCGGGCCGGGCGGGAGGGCTCGTGGCCGCCTTCGCCGTGGAGCGCACGGTGGCGCCAGCCGACCACTGCTTCTGCAACCGGTCGATCTGGTCGTGCATGACGCTGTCGGCCCGCACGCCGGTCCAGAACAGCACGTACACGACGAAGAGCACGATGAGGGTGCCGACGGTGATGCAGAGCTCGCTGACGGTCCTGACGATCACTCGCACCGGCGGCTCCAGGAAGTGACGAGCTGCTTACACGACGGGCTTGGCGTAGCGCAGGTCCACTGTGCCCGAGTAGCCGGGAAGAGTCACCGTCCCGTCCTCGGTGACTTTCCAGCCGAGGCCGTACACGTTGACGTACACCATGTAGTTCTGGATCGCCTCGGAGTCCGCGAGCGCCTTCTGCATCTTCGCCGGGTCCCCGACCGCCTGGATCTTGTACGGGGGTGAGTAGACGCGGCCCTGGAGGATCAGGGTGTTGCCGACGCAGCGCACCGCGCTGGTGGAGATCAGCCGCTGGTCCATGACCTTGATGCCCCGGGCACCGCTCTGCCAGAGCGCGTTCACCACGGCTTGCAGGTCCTGCTGGTGGATGACCAGGTAGTCGGGCTGCGGCTCGGGGTAGCCGGGAAGCTTGGCGGTGGCGTTCGGCGGCGCGTCGTTGAGCGTGACGGTGATCGCCCTGCCGGTGAGCTTCTGGGTGCCCGCATCCTTCTCCAGGCCGGTGAGCTTCTTGTCCTGGGCCCTGGTGGAGCCGTCGTCGCGCTCGGCGAGCTTCTCGTTGCCGTCGCGGGTGCTCGCGTTGGACTCGTCGAGCTCCTTGTTCTTGCGGCTGCGCTCCTGGATCAGGTCGGACAGCTTCAGCAGGTTGTCGTCCGAGCGGATGTCGGTGCCCTTGGCCGTGTTGAAGCTGGTGAAGAAGAGAAGACCGGCCAGGGCGAAGACGCCCACGGTGAGAATCCGCACCGGCCGGAAGCCGCGCTTGCGGACCGGGCCGGAAGACGTTGATCCGGTCGCGCTGGAGTCGGCAGAATTGCTCAACGTACCCTTATCTCCTTCGGCGCCGTAGAAGCACTACGCTAACGGACGCCCGGGGGAGCGCTCAGTGAGCCCTTACTGTCCCCTTGTACGCTGCCCCGAGCCCGACCCAGTTACCTGCGCGGCCACGCAGCGCATCGACAGGAGAGACCCTCGTGCCGAAGTCACGTATCCGCAAGAAGGCCGACTACACGCCGCCCCCGGCGAAGCAGGCGACCGCCATCAAGCTGAACAGCCGTGCCTGGGTCGCGCCGGTGATGCTGGCCATGTTCCTCATCGGGCTGGCCTGGATCGTCGTGTTCTACGTGACCGACGGTTCGCTGCCCATCGACAGCCTCGACAACTGGAACATCGTCGTGGGCTTCGGGTTCATCGCGGCCGGCTTCGGCGTCTCCACGCAGTGGAAGTGACCTCGGCCGACAGCTCTGCCCAGGGCTGTTCGCTGAGTTATCCACAGGCCTGACATGCTGTCCACACCCTACCTGGGGAAAAGACGACGATCTGTGGATAACCCATCAGGCGTTGACGCCGGTACGACTAGCACAACACTCCCGGCCTAACTGTGTGCCCCCGCCTCACCTGCGAAAACGCAGGTGAGGTACAGGGGGCACAGGTGTGCGCGCACGTTGTGCACAAGATCGGCCACCGTCTGTGGACAACGGTTCGGTATCGGTGCGGTGAGCCGCCGTGAACAGGCTCAGGTGAGCTGCGCGGTCCTGACGAGCGTGAGCACCACGGCCACCACCAGGACCAGTGCGCAGGTGCCGTACTGGATCAGGTTCCGACGCTCGCGCGGGGCGTGCACCATGGCGTACCCCGTGACGACACCGGCGACCAGGCCGCCGATGTGGGCCTGCCAGGCGATGCCGCCACTGAACGTGAAGATGAGGTTGATCACCAGCAGGGCGATGATCGGCCGCATGTCGTAGTTGAGCCGGCGGATCAGCACCGCGGTCGCGCCGAAGAGGCCGAAGATCGCGCCGGAGGCGCCGAGCGAGGGCTGGTTCTGGGCGGCGAGCAGGTAGGTGAGGGCGCTGCCCGCCAGGCCGGAGACGAAGTAGAGCGTGATGTAGCGGGCGCGGCCGAGGGCCGCTTCCAGGGGGCCGCCGATCCACCACAGGCTGAGCATGTTGAACACGATGTGCATGTAGTTCGAGCTGTCGCTGCCGGACGGGGAAACGGGACTGACCGACCCCGCGGAGGCGCTG